>NZ_JAEPKU010000048.1 GCF_016652235.1 Dysgonomonas sp. Marseille-P4677 | reverse complement strand
GTTTATGATATTATGTAAAATTTCGATGTTTCCGTTTTGCTTTATATCTATATATATCTTTATAAAAGAAAGAAAATATAAAGTCTTAATATTTTTTGCTGTCTTGAGTATTCTCCTATGTATCCCATGGTTGATAAGAAATGTTATTCTATCGGGCTATCTGGTATATCCTATATACCAGATCGATTTATTCTCTTTCGATTGGAAATTACCCCAAGAAGTTGCTATAAAAGCTAAAGATTATATACGATTTGTTCCATACGAGTATTTAAATTTCTTAATTAAACATCCTGAATATAGATATAGATCCCCGCTGTTTATCAATATATTAACTCTGGCTATATATGTATTAACCATTTTATCTACTTTTTTCTTTTTTTATAAATGTTTCCGACAAGGGAAAAAAATGCCCTTTAGTTATTTTTTTTTAGGGGCTGTAGTTGTTTCTACTATAATAATATGGATATTGAATGGGCCGGATATAAGATTTATTCAAGCTATAGCTTGTGTTTTCATAGCGTTTATGATTATAATCGGAGGAGGGAGAGGTGATAAAAGTATATATTACCCTCGTTTTACTTTAGTAACTGTAGTGTGTTTGTTTTTTACTTATATCACTATTTGGACTGTCCGACGTTCATATTATAATTATCAAACAGTAAGTGCACATAAAGTAGAATCTGTTCCTCGTCCGTATTCTAGTATATTAATAAAGCCTTATACACGCGAATGTATATCCCAGATTGTGAATCCGGATATGGATAAGCTTTTTGTGCCCCATGAATTAAATAATGGCATTGTAATTTATATTAGTTATGCTGATGTTACGCTTGAAAGATTACCATCGACAGTAAATAAACATAGAGGGAAATTTACTGATTATAAGTGTTTAGAGGCACGAGGGATAAATCTTCAGGACGGGTTTAAATTAAAAGAAGAATGCAAATCTAAAGATTAGTACTCTCGTCTTACTTTTTATGCTATTATTTTTTTGTTAATCCGCTGATTATTTGTAATTTTGCAAGCCGATTATTACGAAATAAAACGTAAAAAATTGATTAGCAAACAATTATCGCTTATTATATCTTAGCTCGATAAGCGGATAAAAGTGATGCGAGTCAAAAAAAGTCATTAACCAAATTAATTTTTAAGTAAGTGGATACTTTAAGTTATAAGACCATTTCAGCGAATAAAGCAACCGTAAATAAAGAGTGGGTTGTGATTGACGCAACAGGCCAAACACTTGGACGCATGGCTTCCAAAGTGGCAAAACTTCTGAGAGGGAAGTATAAACCAAGTTTTACTCCGCATGTAGACTGTGGTGACAATGTAATCATTATTAATGCTGATAAAGTTGTTCTTACAGGTAACAAATGGAATGATCGAGTTTATCTTAGATATACAGGTTATCCTGGGGGGCAAAGAGAAGCAACTCCAGCCGTATTGTTGGAGAAAGGAGCTGATCGCTTAGTACATAAGGTCGTAAAAGGTATGTTGCCTAAAAATCGCCTTGGTGCTGCTCTTCTTAAGAATCTTTATGTATATGCAGGTACAGAGCATAAACATGAGGCTCAACAACCAAAATCAATTGATATTAACTCTCTTAAATAATTATTAATGGAAGTAGTAAATGCAATAGGAAGACGTAAAGCTGCAATAGCTCGCGTATTCGTAAGCGAAGGAACCGGAAAGATAGTGATCAACAAACGTGAACTAGACAATTACTTCCCTTCAACTATTCTTCAATATGTTGTAAAACAACCGCTAAATAAATTAGCTGTTTCTGAAAAATATGACATAAAGATCAATCTTAATGGTGGTGGATATAAAGGACAAGCAGAAGCTGCTCGTCTAGGTATCGCTCGCGCCTTAGTTAAGATTAATCCAGAAGATAAGTCTGCTCTAAGAGCTGAAGGATTTATGACTCGCGACCCACGTGTTGTAGAACGTAAAAAACCGGGACAACCAGGAGCAAGAAAGAAATTTCAATTCTCAAAACGTTAATTTGGATATTATTTTACCCAATTACGCTTTCACGGCTTTTGCCGCTTAAAAGTTATAGGTTGGTTAATATATGATGAGTCGGCCTCATCTCTTAAATTACGTTTAGTATCTAAATTGCCGGGACTTCTTGTGAAGAGCTACCCGACAATTCGCTAACAGAAAAAGAAAGTAAACGAAACAAAAAACTAAAAATGGCAAAATTAGAATTCGACCAATTATTAGAAGCTGGTGTACACTTTGGTCACTTAAAAAGAAAGTGGAATCCGGCAATGGCTCCTTATATCTTTATGGAGCGCAATGGTATCCACATCATTGATCTATATAAAACAATAGCTAAGACAGAAGAAGCTGCTGCTGCAATGAAGCAAATAGCTAAATCTGGTAAAAAAATATTATTTGTAGCAACAAAAAAGCAAGCAAAACAAGTTGTTGCTGATTTGGCGCAATCTGTAAATATGCCATATGTTGTAGAACGCTGGCCAGGTGGTATGTTGACTAACTTTCCTACAATTCGTAAGGCTGTAAAGAAAATGTCGACTATCGATAAAATGGTGAAAGACGGTACATTCGATACTCTTTCAAAAAGAGAAAGACTTCAAGTGACTCGTCAACGTGCAAAACTTGAAAAGACTTTAGGCTCTATTCAGGATTTGACACGTCTTCCTTCAGCTCTATTCGTTGTGGACGTAATGAAAGAACATATTGCTATCAGAGAGGCTAATCGCCTTGGAATACCTGTGTTTGCTATGGTAGATACAAATTCAAACCCTGATGATATCGACTTCGTTATCCCAGCTAATGATGATGCAGGTAAATCTATCGAACTTATCTTAGGCAATATTTGTGAATCTATCAAAGAAGGCTTGGAAGAGAGAAAGATAGAAAAAGCTGATGCTAATGCAGCCGAAGCTCAAGATGAAGAAAGCGGAGCTCCAAAGAGAGAGCGTAAAGCTAAAACAGGCGCTAAAAAACCTGTTGTAGAAAAAGAAGATCAAGATGCAATCAATGCAGCAGTAGCTAGCAAGTTTGCAAAAGAAGAAGAGTAAAATATAACTATGGACTAAGAATTAGCCTCTAGGAGTATTCTTAGAGACTATTTCTTGGTCTTTTCTTTTCTAAAATAAGTATATATTATAAACTAAAATAAAAAGGAGAAAAACATGGCTATTTCTATGGCAGATATCCAACACCTTCGCAAAATGACTGGCGCAGGAATGATGGATTGCAAAAATGCTTTGACAGAAGCAGAAGGAGATTTTGATAAAGCAATCGAAATAATACGTAAAAAAGGACAAGCTTTTGCAGCAAAACGTGAAGATCGTGATGCAACAGAAGGTTGTGTTCTAGCTGCAACAAATGGTGAGTTCGCTTCAATTGTTGCTGTAAACTGTGAAACAGACTTCGTTGCAATGAATGCAGATTTCGTTGGTATGACAAAGTCTATTCTTGAGTCTGCATTAGCTAACAAACCTGCTGATTTAGATACATTAAAAACTTTGAAAGTTGGTGACCGTACAATCTCGGAATTAGTAACAGACAGAATGGGTGTTACTGGTGAAAAAATGGAATTGAACGTTTACGAACAAATTACAGCTCCTACAGTAGTTGCTTATGTACATCCAGGAAACAAACTTGCTTCTATCGTAGGTTTCAATAAGGCGAATGTCGATGCTCAGGTAGCTAAAGATATAGCTATGCAAATTGCAGCTATGAATCCGGTTGCACTTGTAGCAGAAGAAGTTTCAGAAGAAATTAAAGAAAGAGAACTTAGCATAGCTCGTGAAAAAGCTCGTGAAGCAGGTAAACCTGAAAACTTGATCGAGAAAATAGCAGAAGGAGCATTGACTAAGTTCTATAAAGAATTTACACTTCTTCAACAAGAGTTCGTTAAAAATCCTAAGCAGACAATTGCTCAATATCTTGCAGCGCATGATAAAGAATTAGCTGTTACAGGTTTCAAACGTTTTACATTGAACGCAGAGTAAAATAAGTTAACTTCTAAATATAAAAAAGGTGAATTTTGAATAATTCACCTTTTTTTATATCTTTGAACTGTTACAAAGCTTAAGACGGTATGATGTTTAGCACGAAAACTTTACTATGAAGACAGAATGGTATAATTAAGTTTTACACAGATTAAACTACATCCGAAAATATAGCTAATCAAGTAAATACAACAAGGCTATATGTAATAGTCTGAATACGTATTTGTATATAACTTATACAACTAGTAGGTTATTTTGTGTTTTAGCTGTTCGAAATAATGGATATATTATATAACAAACTACAACATTTTATTGGTACTATGAAAATAATTAGGTTCATATTATTACTATTTTTTCTAGTAAATGCTTTGTCGTCTGTTTCTCAGACGAACACGGATATTCTTAAATATTTAGATGATGGCGGAATATCTACTTCAATATATACAGCTAAGATAAATATTTCTTCTATTTATGAAGGAGAAATTTCGCCAAGTGTCGAACGTCTTTTTAGTGATAATTTCGCACTTGAAGTTGGCGTTGGATTGCTACTGCCATCCTATAAAGATCCTATACTGTATGATTTATTAACTAATCCAGACGATGATGATTTCACTTTCGATGATCCTAGAACAGGATACAGTTTTATGGTAAATCCCAAATATTATTTAAGTGAGCAGTCTCAAGGATTCTATTGGGCACTACCACTACGCTATAAAGTTTATCCCGCACAAATTCATTTGTTTGATTTTTCTACAAATTTAGGAATGCAATGGACTTGGGATTCGGGGTTAGTGCTTGATGTATCTCTCGGAATAGGAGCTACTATACAAGATTCGAAGGATAAAAAATCATATATCTTCGATGCTAGTAGTAAAACTGATATAGATTATGAGGCTCATGGTATTATTACTGGTGATGGGGTAGGGAATTCGGAGCCTGCCAAGATTCGTTTTCTATTGCCCTTTTCACTAAAACTCGGGTATAGATTCAAAAGCAGATAGAAGATAAATTATGAATTTTTTAAACTATACAGACATACTATGAGAAAAAGATTATTTACTATTTTGAGTTTTTTCTTATTGATATTTATATCAGTAATGAATATTTGTGCGCAAACCAGTTTAGAGCCAAAAATTGAATGGACTAAAAAGCAACACATGGCAAAAGGGTTTGTAAATACCCTTACACATCTTGATACAAAAGAGAATTCCTTTATTTTTTTGTATAAAACAGCTGCTGAAGGTACATTCAGTAAGTCCCACTCATATCTGGTAAAAATGGATATGTTGACAGGAAAGCCTCAAGATCTAAAGTTGGAGTTGAAAGATGGTGGTGCGAAGCGTGATTGGCGTCATGTAAGAGCATTGGATGATCGTCTTTATATATTCTCATCATTTCAAAATAAAAAGGATAAAAGGCATTATATTTTTGTGGAAACAGTGAATAAAGAAAAGCTTGAATATAATAAAGATGCCCGAAAGATAGGTGAAATAAGTTATAAGGATGTGGATGGGAGTAAATTGGATAATTTTGTAGTTACAGTTTCTCCTAATAAAGAACGCATATTGTTGTCATATTCAATTGTAGATGGCAATACAATAACAAGTATGGGTATTCAGGTCTTCGACAAGGATCTTAATCCTCTGTGGACTCGTGAGAGTGATTTTCCACGCATAGAGGGAAAAGAGGTCTTTGTGGGTAATTATACTATCGATGACGAAGGTAATGTGTATCTCGGTCAAAATAGATATGACAAGAAGAATGAGGTGTGGAACCTTTATTTAACTTGCTTTCCTGTAAATAATGGAGAACCTCGTGTTCAGGAGGTTGTATTTTCAGGAGATAAGTATGCTCGTAACGAAACCATCATATGTAGTCCGAGCGGTGAAATTATTTGTGCCGGACTTTATTCTTCACCAGGTAAAATGAGCGTTTCAGGTACATTCTCGCAAATTTTCTCTCCTCAATTAGGAACTTTATTGTCGAAAGATGAAAAGGAATTTGATGAAGACTTTATCACAATGGGGATGAAGGATAAAGACGCAGAGAAGATGATGGAAAATAAAGATAAAGGAAAAGAGTTTGATGAGGGTTACAGATATTACATTGATAAAAAATATCAGCGTAAAGATGGAGGCTTTTCACTGATTGCTGAAAAATTTAAACTTCAGACTCAAACGGTCAGGAATGGAAATATGGTTTCTACATATTATTATTATAATTTTAATGATATTATAATACTTACTTTCAATACCGATGGTTCTATTCGTTGGGTACAAAAAATACCCAAAGCTCAACGTTTAGTAAATTCAGAGCGACTATTTGGATCTTATTATGCTTCTATAGATGATGAAGACAATATAGATATATTGTATAACGAGCATGTGAAAGATAAGATGTCTGATAAAGCTCAACCATTGATGGTAAGAATTGATAATAAAGGTGAACTTTCTTTTAAAGAATTATTTAAAGAAGATAAAGAGGTGCGTAAATCATTTGCTCCTACATTTGCCCGAAAGTTATTATCCGATAATAAATATTTATTGGGGCGTGTCAATTTGTCCAGATGGGGCGCCAGAGGTACATTTATTCATTGGGGTATAACAGAACTCAAGTAGATATAAAAAACATTAAATAGAAGTGCGACTAATAATATGGTTGCACTTTTTTTATGGAGCGAACTTGTTTGTTGAAGCCTTAAAGCTATCATATGTAAATCTAATTCTATTTTATTTACCAAATAAATTTAAAATTTACGAAAAAATAACGTATATTTGTTATGCAGTGAAACACAATGATAGTAGTAACTAAATTAAAAAACTTTATGAAAAAATCATTACTCATGGGAGCGTTTGCTCTTGTATGTCTGTTTTTGAATGCTCAGGACGGACTAAAAGGAACTTGGTTTACTGGTGGTGCTTTAACTATCAATAGTGATAAGAGTTATGCCAGTGGTGAAAAAGAAAAAACAGATGCTTATACAGTTATGCCGTTAGTGGGAACATTTATTTCGCCGTCGGTAGCTGTAGGTGGTGCTTTGGGTTATACACATGTGAAAAATGATGGTAGCAAGACAAATAATTTTACTATCATGCCTCTTGCTCGAAAATACTGGAATATCTCCGGTGGGCTTTATTTCTTTGGACAGGCTGCTTTGCCGATTGGCTTTGGTAGCACTAAGGTGGGTGAATTTAAAACCAACAACTTTGGTGCACATGTTCAGTTGGCTCCCGGGTTCGATCTTATAGTTAATAGTTGGTTTACGGTAGAAGCTTCATTTGTTCTTGTAGATGCCGGATATTCGAGTCAAAAACCGAAAGGTGGAGAAACTTCCAGTTCATGGGGAATCAATGGTAATTCAATTTCCAGCAGCGAATTTGGTGAATTAAGTGTTGGTGTCAAGTTCTTATTTTAACCCTAATTAGAAATATAAAAAGGCTGCTTTCATTCGAGAGCAAGCCTTTTTTATCAATTATTTGCTAATCTTTTATCTCCTTGCTGCTTTTTATTATTTCTTCATTTATATATTTCACTTTCTCAAAATTCATCTTCTCTACCTTTCGATCGTAAGTTACTAATCCATTTATTTCATGTTCCACATCTGATGTTTGCGTGTAGATAGCAGCACTTAATCCCCTATATTTCATACGTTGCTCGATTTCATTCATCATTAGTACATAAGTGTCTGTCAGGGTTTCTTTATTTATCATCATTTCATATGCGTTGTTCGGAACAGGCCATAAATGATCTCGTACAAACAAACCTTTACCTCCGAATTCACCTAATGAAGCAGCTCTGTTCTCGTCCGGGCGAGGCAAGGCTTTATCTTCGATTTTTCCATAATGATGTAAATCTACAAAATCACCATTACCCGGATCTCCATAGGCAGGACGATATCCCGGAGCATAGTTATAACCAGATATGCCGTTTACAAGACGTGATGGGTCGTATTGCTTAACCCAAGCTGTTATATCAGTAGCTTCAAACGCTCCCCAGTTTTCATTAAATGGAACCCACATAATAATAGATGGTGAACTGATATGCTGATCTATCATTGTTTTTAGCTCAGCTCTGAATTGAGTACGTACAGCAATAGAGTCAGTATCGTCGGGATGCCACAAGTTGGGCATATCTTGCCACACAAGCAGACCCAAACGATCGCAATGATAGTACCAACGTTGAGGTTCAACTTTTATATGCTTACGTATTACGTTAAAGCCTGTTTTTTTAGCTAACTCAATATCGTATAATAACGCTTCATCTGTAGGGGCAGTAAAAATTCCATCGGGCCAATACCCTTGGTCGAGAAGACCTATTTGGAATTCAAACTTACCATTCAGAAGAGTTCGGTTGATTCCATTAACCTTACCTATACTAACAGAGCGCATGCCAAAATATGAATCTATTTTATCTAAAACGTTTCCTTTGTTATCTTTTAATTCGAGTGTCAGATCATATAAGAAGGGATCTTCAGGATTCCATAAATGAGGATTCTCTATTGGAAGATAAAATTCCTCATTGGTTGTACCTTCCTTTTTAGAAATTTCTGTTTGCCCATTTTTAACAATAGCTGTTACTTTTAATTTGGATTGTCCTGAAAAAGCAATAATTTCTAGTTGACTCTTTTCCAGATTTGGTATAAGTTTTATTTGGGCGATATGCTCTTTTTCAACAGGTTCGAGCCAGACTGTTTGCCATATTCCTGATGTATAAGTATAATCTCCTTTAGGTCCGTTTTTTCCACATGCGGCTTTTCCGTCATTAGGGTCGTAAGATCCTACAATCAACGTGTTCTCTCCCGATTTTAGATAATCGGTGATGTCAAAGTTAAAAGCATCATATCCCCCTATGTGTTGTCCTGCTTTTTTACCGTTAATAAAAATAGTGGCAATACGGTCTACTGCTCCAAAGTGTAGTAAAACTCGTTTCTCCTTCCATGCTTTTGGAACTGTGAAATTTCGTCTATACCACAGATTTGTATCACCATTACGAGCTATGCCCGAAAGCTCGGATTCGGGAGGGAAGGGAACTCGTATTTTTTCGAAATTTACAGGAAAATTTAGAGGTGTATCAACATTCTGAGGGCTTGTAAGATCTTTGCCTCCTATATAATCCCATAGTCCGTTTAGGTTCATCCATTCGGATCTGACCATCTGTGGACGTGGGTATTCAGGTAAGGGGACTTCTTGGAGAAGAGCTTTCTCAGCCCATGGTGTAGGCAATGTGAATCGGTCTGATGTTTGAGCTGTTGCTCCGGAAATATTAGATATTAATAGAGCGATAAATAATGAGAGGCAATAATTTGTATTTTTCATATGGGCAATATTTTAATGTTTATTCTATATATTGTCGATTAACGTTGGTATATATCACATTAGAAGTAAACCCTTTTACGTTTTATTAACGGTATGGGCATTTGAAAAGAAGGTCTGATATTTCTTTTGCAAGATAGAAATAAATATTCCTACTATGAACTTTGTTTATCATGTATCAGTTCTTATATTTGTGTAAATACGATGTACAATAAAGATTATAAAATATGATAATAACCATGTCACCTGCCAAACTGCAGGATTTTGAGTCACCGATACCTTCGGTTGAAGCTACCACTCCATTATATGCAAAAGAAGCGAGAGAGTTGTATAAATCTATGGAAGGTATAGATGCTGGTGAAATAGCGTCATTGATGAATATCAATCCGCAGCTGGCACATAATGTGTATCAGTATATTCATGCCTACCCGCTTGGTAAAACGCCTCAACGGCAAGCTGCTCTTGCATATAATGGCATTGCTTATCAAGGATTGGACGCTAAAACATTCTCAGAAAAAGAATGGGAGTTTGCTCAAAAGCATCTGGTTCATATATCAGGATTGTATGGGGTGCTTCGCCCTTTGGATTTGATTAAACCATATAGATTGGAAATGCAAATCCCTTTGGCTAATAATAAGGGAAAGGACCTTTATGCTTTTTGGCGTGAAACCATAAGTAAATATTTGGCGAAACAGATGAAAGCTGACGATAATGTATGGATAAATCTAGCTTCGAAAGAGTATGCAAAAGCAGTTGACAGGAAGCTATTACCAAAAGGCCATAAAGTAATAACACCTATCTTTAAACAACATACTGATAAAGGCTATAAACAAATAGTGGTATATGCAAAGAAGGCAAGAGGAATGATGACACGTTTTATAATCCAGAATCAACTGACAGATATTGAACATCTAAAAGGATTCGATACTGAAGGTTATACTTTTGCTCCACAATTGTCGGATGATAAAGAGTGGATATTTGTTCGCTAAAGCTAGGTGGATTAGTTCTTTCAGATGCCAAACTAATTTCTTACTTTTGTACTTCTAAAATTTGACCCTAATTATGGAACAAAAACTATCTATCTATAATACTCTTACACGTACAAAAGAAATATTCGAACCACTTCATGCTCCTCATGTAGGGATGTATGTATGTGGACCAACAGTTTATAGCGATGCTCATTTGGGACATGCACGTCATGGTGTGACGTTCGATTTATTATTCAGATATTTGCAGCATATAGGATATAAAGTACGATATGTAAGGAATATAACAGATGTAGGGCATCTTGAAAATGAAGAGGGTAGTGGCGAAGATCGGATTGCAAAGAAAGCACGGTTGGAGCAGTTAGAGCCAATGGAGGTAGTCCAATATTATAGTAACAGGTATCATAAAGTAATGAACGACCTGAATACATTGCCTCCTTCTATCGAACCTCATGCATCGGGGCATATTATAGAACAGATTGAATCGATAAAAGAGATACTGAAAAACGGCTATGCTTATGAAAGTAATGGCTCGGTTTATTTTGATGTAGAAAAATATAATAAAGATTATGACTATGGTATTCTTTCTCACAGAAATATAGAGGAAATGCTCAATACGACGCGTGATCTTGACGGGCAGGAAGAAAAACGCAGTAAAGTCGATTTCGCACTGTGGAAAAAAGCTTCTCCTGAGCATATTATGCGTTGGCCTTCTCCTTGGAGTGACGGTTTTCCCGGTTGGCATCTGGAATGTTCCACAATGAGTATAAAGTATTTAGGAAAGGAATTTGATATACATGGCGGTGGCTTGGATTTGATGTTTCCGCATCATGAGTGTGAGATTGCACAAAACACAGCAATGGAAAAACATCAGGTTGTAAAATACTGGATGCATAATAATATGATTACAATCGCAGGTCAAAAGATGGCTCGTTCGTTGGGTAATTTTATAACCTTAGAGCAGCTTTTTGCGGGCGATCACGAATTATTAGAAAAGGCATATAGTCCGATGACCGTTCGTTTTTTCATTCTTCAGGCTCATTATCGTAGTACTGTAGATTTTAGTAATGAGGCTTTACAAGCTGCAGAGAAAGGCCTTTCGCGGTTATTGGATGCATATGCCAGATTAGACAAGATCGTAGTTTCCGAATCTTCATCTGTGAAAGTACAGGACATTCGTCAAAAATGTTATGATGCATTAAATGACGATTTAAATTCAGCTATAGTAATAGCTAATTTGAGTGAAGCGGCTGCAATTATTAATTCGGCTGTTGCAGATAAAGTAAAATTGACGACAGAAGATGTTGTTGAGTTGAAAGGAATATTCGATACATTCCTATTCTCTATCCTAGGTATTCGTAACGATTCCTCAATAGGAAATAGTAGCAATAATGAAGCTTTTTCTAAAGCTATAGATTTACTTCTTGATATTCGTCAAAAAGCAAAAGAAAATAAAGATTGGGCTACTTCCGATCAGATAAGAAATAAATTATCTGAGGCCGGATTCGATATCAAAGATGGAAAAGATGGTACTGAATGGAAATTAAAATAATTTGATTCTCTTTATCTGCTAGGTAATTAATAGATATAATAAAACGATAGAGCAACTCATTATTGACTCTATCGTTTTTTTATAGGTATATAGGGAATTTATCTATAAGGTAATAGTTTCAGCAGTGTGCCGTTTAAGCTTTATGATATATATGATTATGAAAACACTATTTTATATGTAACTATTGTAACCTTTTTATATGGTTGCTACAAAGAAGAGTATACGCTCAAAGAATAGATAAAAGTAACAATATAAAACAGATCAAAAGTGTTACCTTTGTTACCTTTTAGTTAAAACTTAATATGGTATCAATGCTAATATGACTGCTGCTGATATATACAAAGAATTAGAAACATATTCCACTCCCGAAAAGAAGGAGTTTCTGCCGTACTTTTTTAAAACAGGAAAGGGACAATACGGCGAAGGTGATAAATTTATTGGAGTAATAGTTCCTGATACGCGTAAAGTTGCAAGAAAATATAAGGATATTTCATATAATGAGATAACTAAACTATTAGATAATGAATATCACGAATGCCGTCTTTGTGCTTTATTGATGTTAGTCGAAAGATTCAAAAAGACGAAAGGGGATGCGAGAAAGGAAATCTTTGACTTTTATCTATCGAAAACAACCCGTATAAATAACTGGGATTTAGTAGATCTTAGTGCAAAAGATATAGTAGGGGAGTATCTTATCGATAAAGATCGCTCTATACTTTATCGTCTGGCAGAAAGTACTTTACTTTGGGACCAGCGAATAGCTATTCTGTCCACATTTGCATTTATAAAAAAGGGTGATTTAGATGATATATTTGCCCTTTCCCAAAAGTTGTTGGATCATAAACACGACTTGATGCACAAAGCTATCGGTTGGATGCTTCGAGAGGCAGGCAAAAAGGATAAAGACAGGCTCTGTCGATTTCTTGATATTTATAATAAAAAAATGCCCCGGACAATGTTGCGTTATTCAATTGAAAAATTCACACCCGAAGAACGGGCACATTATATGAAAAAATGATCAACTATTATTCTCATACATTATCTAATGGACTTCGTATAGTACATAAGCCCATAGAAAGCAATGTGTCTTATTGCGGTTTTATAGTAAATGGAGGTACGCGGGACGAATTGTCCGATGAACATGGTATGGCTCATTTTGTTGAGCACATGTTGTTTAAAGGTACCAAGAAAAGACGCTCTCATCATATTATCAATAGGATGGACAGCGTAGGAGGTGAATTGAATGCTTATACAAATAAAGAAGAAACTGTTGTTTATTCTGTTTTTCTTGAACAGCATTTCGCCCGTGCCTTTGAGTTGTTGGCTGATATGACTTTTAATTCAGAGTTTCCTCAATATGAAATAGATAAAGAAGTTGAGGTTATTATAGATGAAATACACTCATATGAAGACAGTCCATCTGAATTGATTTTTGATGAATTTGAGAATTTAGTTTTTTCCAATTCGCAGATAGGACATAATATATTAGGTAATCCAGAGTCACTCTCATCTTTTGATACTTGCAAAGCAAAGTCTTTTGTAGATAGATTCTATGTACCATCCAATATGGTATTCTTTTCTTTGGGTAGAACAAATTTTAAGAAAATTGTATACTACGCTGAAAAATATTTGTCCGAATTGACCCCAATAGCAGAACAAAAACAACGCATTCAGCCTACCTTCATCCAGCCTGTAAAAGAGAAAATACAGAAAGATACCACTCAAACACATGCTCTTATAGGTTGTCGTTCTTACTCTTTATACGATCCTAATCGTAGAGCTTTGAGTCTTCTGAATAATATATTGGGAGGCCCAGGGATGAACAGCCGTTTGAATATTTCTCTTCGCGAAAAACGAGGGTATGTATATACTGTGGATTCTACGGTTACAGCTTATACTGATGTAGGAATTCTTTCTATTTATTTTGGCTGTGATAAGCGTAATGCGGATAAATGTATAGATTTGGTGTACAAAGAGCTGAAAAGATTAAGAAACGAACCACTTACTACCTCTCAACTATCGATAGCAAAAAAACAAATGATAGGGCAAATAGGAGTAATGAATGATAATCATGAAAATTTAGCTTTGTCATTAGGAAAGAGCTATTTACATTATAACGATTTTAATACATTGGAAGAAATCTTTGCCAAAATAGAATCTATAACAGCTGCTCAGCTACAAACGATAGCAAATGAAATTTTTGACGAAAATAAAATGTTTAGTTTATTATATAATTAATTCTTATAACTTTGTGGCATCTACGATATAAACTTTATGAGAACAATTTTAAAAATATTTTTGCTTGCCTTTTTACTAATATACGTTTCTTTTGAAGCTGCAGGACAAACACAAAAAAAACGTTTTACGTCCGATGTTCATTTAGGGCTGAATTTTGCACAGATGGATATTGAAGGCGCTAATATGTATAAAGAGTTAAAGCTGGGTATGCAGGTTGGGGCAAACTTCAATTATAAAATTTTTAGCAATATACAGGTTCAAACCGGAATCTTTGTGACCAAAAGAGGCTTGAAACAACATATAGATAGATTAGATACGTCAAACACTGCGGCAGAAGTTGTGGTCAGGGGTGATTCTGTTTTCAATACTGCGGCCGATTATATTCAAGTTCCTTTGTGTATAGGTTATGAGGTGTATTTAAATAGCCATCTTGCTGTCAATATCAATGCCGGTTTGTATGTAGCTTATGGGTTTAAAGGTAAACACAGGCAGCAGGGGTATGCAGAAACAATTATAAATGGAAAGGTAGATGGTACAGCTATAACTTTACCATACTCAGAAACTAATACTTTTGATTTTAAAAGGTGGAATCGTTTCGATTATGGAGGTATTGCAAAAGTAGGTTTGATATATGACATATATACTATAAATTGTGGTTATGAATATGGGCTTCATAATGTATCGGATGAAGGTCGTAATTTGAAAAACCGTAATGTCTTCGTTTCTTTAGGATTCCGATTTTAGAAGAGGTTTTTAAGTAGTTTCGAAAACTTTATATAATATCATCAAACCTTTTGTGCTAACTTTTTGTTTTACAATTAGAATCACAAGTTAAATAAAAGCTATTATGATAGACGAACTAATAAAAAGACTTCAAACAGAGGTTGGACTGACAGAAGATGAGGCAATCAAATCTATCTCGGTGATGAAGGATCATATGGATAAAGAAGGTTTGGATATTGATTGGGAGAAATTCTTTAAAGGAAAAACTGAAGATTTCTTGAAGAAAGCTAAAATCTTATTTGGAAATGTCTCTAAACAGACTCAGAGCTATACCGATAAGTTAGTGGATAAAGTCGATGATTTTGCAGATAAGGCACGGAAAAGCGCTCATGATCTAAGTAAGAGAGCAGCCGATTTTTTCGATGAAAAATAAAAAAGGAAGTGTTACACTTCCTTTTTTATTTTATGGATATTTATTCAGACCTAGTTCAGTTAATATAGGAGTATCGTATTCATATACATCATCGGCATAATACAAAGCACTGTCATTAGGATACATATATACAGTGTAATAATCGATAAATAATGATATTTGGTTTTCTTTATCTATATTAATGATATTTGGGAGTTTCTTTAATTTATCTTCTTTTAAAAGTTTTTTACCTTTTTCTGAAATCGGTGTTTTATCTATACTGTGATAAAATTGATCTTTAAAAAGTTCTGTCGCAGGAGCAGTGCAGAAGAATACTAAGTCGAAAGGTTTTTGTACCCTTATACAACCGTGGCTTACTGCTCTATTTTTTCGTCCAAATGCTGCTTTGCTTGGCGTATCATGCAGATATACAGAGAATGCGTTGTTAAACATAAACTTGACTAAGCCAAGCGAGTTCCCTCCTCCGGGTTCCTGTCTTATAATATAGGAGAATTTGCTAGGATTTACTTCCTTCCAATCAATAGAGGATGGATCTACTTCTTTTCCCCCTTTGAAGAGTTTCATATTGTGTCGTTCAATATAGGTAGGATCCTTTTTTTGTAATATAACCACTTCGTTTTGAGCTATACTTCTGGGTACATTCCAATAAGGGTTCAGATTTATATAGCTTATATCACTTTGTAATAGAGGTGTTTTATTTCTTATCGAACCTACGCATACTCTAGAAATCAGAGAAAGGCTATCGTTGTCGGCTTGATCTGCTAAAAGCATTGCCGAAGCTACATTAACTTCAATGTGTTTATTGTGTTTGGACTTCGTTCGTTTCCAACGATAACGTTCCATATTGATACATATTTTTTCTTGATAATATTCGAAAGGTCTGTTCAATGCATCTATGGTTAGTTTTCCAACTTCTAGTTCCTCGGGATAGGAATTGTGTCGTCTGAATGTGTTTATAGCCGCTAATAATTCATTATTTAGTTTATTGTGAGTACTATCGGTCGATGTAGAATCAGGAAGGTATTCGCCTGTCATAATTAATCTCTCTGCGATGGCTGAAATGTGCTTGTTCTTATCACCAACTTTAAAAGTCGCATTTCCTGATTCTATTTTTTTAAAGTTTTCTTCTTTTTTTCCTTCTAATAAATGATATTCTTCTCTCAACCTTAAGTATATATGATCTGTTGGTTGAGAGTTTAACATAGCCTCTATAGGATCTTTTTTTATCTCATCATATAGATTAGCATAGAAAGCCGAATCGGGAGTGGCTATAGTAATATCATAATCTGTTCCATATAGTTTCTTTGGATTTAAAAATCCATATTTCATCCCTGAGATATATTTAATAGCGGCCTTTGTTGCTACTTTCTCTAACGTTGCTATCCGTGAATACAATGTGTCAATTTTATTAATGTAACTGCCCGAGTCAATAGAATCTGTAATAGATTTAATATACGTCGCAGAAAATAGATCAGGGTTTAACCCATGTTCATTAACGCTATTCAGTATCTCCACAAGTCTATTTAAGTTCTTAACATCTAAAGTATCGTGTATCCATGCAGGAGTATTTTCCGTTGTAATGTAATAAGGGGTAAGTATTGAGTCACTATAGACTGTAACCAACAGTGAATCTTGTAAGACTTTAAAATCAAAGTCAGGATAATTTTTAGCAAATTTTGACTGGATTACCTCTTTCTTTTCAGATTCACTAATTTTGGTATGCTCTTTCTTTTTACAGCATACGGTTAGTATTATTAGTAGGAGAATGGGCAAGCTTCTGCAAATGTGTTTCATGAAGATCAATAAAATAATGTGTCAAGTGTGTTATTTGTTCTGGATTTTTTTTTGCGACAAAAATACTAAAACTTTAGTAATCCCCAACATTTTGAACTAATAATAAGATTCTTAGCGTGAAAGATATTGCGTCTTTATGTTGAGATAATAGATAAATATTTGTCAGACATGACTTGATTCTGCATCAAAGGCTTTATCTTTGCATCGTTTTAATTTAAAATGAAAAAAATGACAGAAATTCTGCCCTCCACTTACTCCAAGCAGCGAATACGCTATGCCGTTATGGCGCTTTTTATAGCACAAGGATTATGTTTCGCTAGTTGGGCTAGCCGCTTACCGGATATTAAGAAAGATTTTAATGTCGAAAGTTATTTGCATTATGGACTTCTTATGTTTCTTATTCCTATAGGAAAGTTTATTGCAATTCCACTTGTAGGTTTCTTGTTACCCCGTATTGGTAGTAAGAAAACGGTGTTTATAAGTATTGTAGGTTATACCCTCTCATTATTTATAGTTAGTCTTGTGCCTGGAGTAACAGGATTAGGCATAACAATGTTTTTATTTGGAGTATTTTGGAATATGACAGATATTTCACTTAATACACAGGCTATTGAGGTTGAACGTATTTACGGACGACCTATTATTGCGACATTCCATGCCAGTTGGAGTCTTGCAGCATGTATTGGGGCTTTGATCGGTTATGGGATGATCAACTTAGGTATTGGTACATTCTATCATTTTATGGGGATGACGGTTCTAGCTTTGATTATGATTCTTATCAACTATAAGTATCTGCAGGAACAATCTTCTACTTCAGCAGAAGATGTGAAAGAGGAAGTGGTAGAACAACCCAAAGCAAAGAAACTTCGTATGCCGGAAACTCTTCTTATCCAATTAGGATTAGTATGGTTGCTTGCACTGATAGTAGAGAATACAATGTTTGAATGGAGTGATGTATATTTTCAATCGGTAATAAAGGCTCCTGAATCATTGCAAGTTGGTTTTCTGGTATTTATGATTATGATGTTTTCTGGTCGTATGCTTACTAATTATGCTTATCGTATATGGCAGAAGAATACAGTTTTACAAATAGCTGGTGCTTTAATACTTATTGGTTTTATAACATCATCACTTTTTATACATTATTCAGATACCTTAATAATAAAAGTTATTATAAATTCGATTGGTTTTATGCTTATCGGATTAGGGATATCCTGTGTTGTGCCAACATTATACAGTATCGTGGGCGATAAGGCTAAAACTCCGGTTGGTACAGCTTTGACAATAATGTCGAGTATAAGTTTTGTAGGTCCTTTAGTTGCACCACTATTAGTGGGAGCGATATCAGATCAATATGGATTAGAATGGGCATATTTGACAGTTGGGCTTTTGGGTGCACTGATAATTGCTATTGCTGCATTTGGTAAGACATTGAGAAGATAGAAGGCTAATACTTTAGTATTAAAATATAAAAGGGTGAAGATTATCTTCACCCTTTTCTGTATATCTTTTTTATCGAAGTGATAATTTTTTATAATACGGGAACTTGTTGTTTAGCTGTGCATATTCTGCTCTCTACATCTTCTTTTGTTCCACTGAAAGGTCCTGAGCCTTCAATTTTAATAGTCGCCATAGCCGCAGCAAACTTACCTGCTTCTTCTATACTGGCGCCTTTGGCTCGTTTGTATAAATAGCCTGTTACGTAAGTGTCCCCACAGCCGGTAGCATCAACGACCTCTGTTGGTTTGTATGCCGGAATCTTGCAAAACTCATTTCCATCATAAATCACAGAACCAAGGCTACCTAGTGTAACGAGCACCTCTTTCACACCCCAATCATGAAGCTGTTTAGCAGCCTTTTTTATATCTTTCAAGCCAGTCAGAACTTCCATTTCCTGATCGTTGACTTTCAGTATGTCTACATATTTGAGAGTTTCGAGTTTATTTTTCCAATCTATCGGATAAACATTCTGATCTCTAACCTCACGTAAATAGCCTTGAGAATCTACAGCGATGCGTCCCTTTTTAGATAATGTCTTTACCAACTCTAAAGGAAAGTCATCAGCGAGTAAAGCTCCTAATAAGAATATTTTAGCATCAATATCTTTGAATGCTTCTACATTAAAAGGATCGGCTTTAGCCAATACGCGCTGTGTCCTGTTATCTTGATTTTCTCCGTAAATGTTTTCGAAATAAACCGAATGTCGGCTAGGCATTACATCTACATCTATACCTTTTGTACGCAAATCGTCGACTACTGCCATTTCCGATTCAGCCAAAGCTGTTACCAGTTTGAAGTCTATATCACTAAAACGCCTAATGGCATGAGAAAAATAAAACGCTGTACCTCCGGGCATATGTACCGTTTTCTTAGGGGTCACTACCTTATCTAATGTGATGTGTCCGGCGCAGCAAAGATCATATATGTGCATTACTTTATTTTTATTGAACTGCAAAAGTAATAAAATCATTTTCAATAATCGTCTTTTACTTGTGTCAACCTTATTATTTTGTCAATTAAGATAATAAAAGATCAAGTCTTTAGTGAGCGTTGTTATATATCCTAATATTTTTATATAAAAAAACGATTACTTCCACCATCGTGGAAGTAATCGTTCAAATACCGATAATAGATAATTATTTCTTTATACCGTTTCTTTTCAAAAGAGCATCTACAGTAGGTTCTTGTCCTCTAAATTTAACATAGAGACTCATCGGTTCTTCTGTATTACCTTTTTCAAGAATATTTTTACGGAACGATTCTGCAGTTTCTTTATTGAAAATTCCAGTTTCTTTAAACTTAGCATATGCATCAGCGTCTAACACTTCAGCCCATTTATAACCATAATATCCAGCAGCATACCCACCAGAGAAGATGTGTCCGAAAGAAGTAGACATTGCGCTTCCATCTACAAGAGGCAACATGGCTGTCTTGTCCATAGCCTTACGTTCAAATGCGATGACATCTCCTGTATATGGTTGAGTTAATGTATGCCATGCCATATCAAGGTATCCGAAAGATAATTGGCGATAGCATAGGTAACCTGCATTGTAATTTGCAGCATCTACTAGTTTTTGAACTAATTCAGCTGAAATTTTCTCTCCTGTCTTGTAGTGTACAGCAAATTTATCGAGATATTCTTTTTCAGTCAACCAATTTTCCATTATTTGAGATGGAAGCTCAACAAAATCGTGTAGTACGTTAGTTCCCGACAAGGTTTCATAGGTGCATTTTGTAAGTATACCATGTAATGCGTGTCCAAATTCGTGTAAGAATGTTTCTACTTCGTCAAATGTAAGCAATGCCGGATCGTTTCCCGTAGGACGAGTGAAATTCATAACAATAAGCACATGAGGACGTGAATCTTTACCTTTTTCTACATATTGTCCTTTAAATTCGGTCATCCATGCACCTTGTCTTTTCCCTTTACGTGGATGAAAGTCGGTATATAAGACAGCTAAGAAATTACCTTTTTCGTCCAAAACGTCAAAGGCTTCTACCTCACTGTGGTAAACAGGTACTTTTGTGTTCTTTCGGAATGTTATACCATATAAGTCAGTAGCTAGTCCAAATACACCTTTTTTTACATTTTCAAGTTCAAAATAAGGACGAACCAGCTCATCGCTAACATTATATTTCGCATCTTTTAGCTTCTCTGAATAATATGACCAATCCCACGGTTGTAGGTCTATGGCTTTACCCTCCATACCTACAGCAAAGCCTTCCACCATCTTCACATCTTCACGGGCAGCTTTACTATATGCATTAAATAAATTGTCGAGAAGATCATAGACATGTTTTTTGTCTTTGGCCATTTTATTGCGTAATACGTATGTCGCATAATCTGAATAACCTAATAGGTTGGCGATTTCCATACGGGTTTTGGCAATTTCCCTTACGTTATTCTGATTGTCAAATTCTCCTCCAGCTACACATTGTGTAGTGTATGCTTTATATAATTTCTCACGAAGATCACGACGTGAAGAATACTTCATGAAAGCAATATAGCTTGGAGCAGACAAATCAAAAATCCAGCCTTCTTTTCCTTTTTGTTGTGCTTTTGCAGCGGCTGCATCTATCGCTATCTGAGGAAGACCTTCCAGTTCTTCTTTGTTGGTCAAAAGCATCTCGTACTTATTGTTTTCTTTCAATGCATTCTGACTAAAAGTTAATGTTAACTGACTCAATTTCGATGATAGTTCTTTGTATGTATCTCTGTCTTTACCTGTCAGTGTAGCTCCTCTGTTTTCGAAGCCTTGATATGTTTGTTCAATTAGTCGTATTTGTTCAGGCGCTAAATTTGAATCAAAACGCTTTTCATAAACAGCCTTTACCTTTTGGAATAATCCTTCGTTGAGATTTATTTCATTCGAATGTGCCGAAAGCTTAGGTTGTACTCTTTGTGCGATTTCAAGCATCTCGTCATTACTTTCTGCACTCAATAAATTGAAGAATACGGATGATACGCGCGATAATAACTTCCCCGATTCTTCGAGAGGAAGAATTGTATTCTCAAAAGTAGGAACAGCCCTTATCATAACTATTTTGTTAATCTCGGCTGAGTGATCTTTCATCCCTTTTTCGAAAGCAGGTTCGTAATGCTCATTCTTTATCTTATTGAACGGAGGGGTATCGTAAGGCGTTTTGTACGCCGTCAAAAACGGATTCTGCGCTTGGATTGTTGTCATTGCTATTATTGATAATAAAATAGAAAAAAAGATTTTTCTCATATAACTTAAATATTTAATGTTTATAGAATGTAGTTATTTTATCTCCACTGGGTTATGTCTTCGACCGAAAAGCGGACGGACTCTTTTGCTTGTTCGGAAGCTTTCCCTATTGACAAAAGAAGTATAGGAATATATCGTTGGGGATCTAATTTTAAGGTCTCTGTCAACTCTTTTCTCATAAAGCCACCTATAGGATTTGTATCATATCCGTAGTTTTTAGCAGATAGCATTAGCTGCATAATGATAAATCCACAATCTAAGAAAATAGAGTTCTTCAGTCTATCTTCGGTATAACTAGCGCCATAGCTCGTCATCATTTCCAACATTTTATCCTTATATTCTTGGGTTATTAGGTTAAATTCCACATTGGCCGATAATACTTTGTCTGCTGAAGAATAGTTGTCCATGTCTCCATATATAGCAATAAGTGCCGATGAGGTTTCCCATTGCATTTGATTGAACATCATAAATGGTTTGATTAGTTCCTTACCTTCATTAGTATCGAAAATGAAGAAGCGCCAAGGCTGTAGATTGAAAGAAGACGGTGCGGTCATAGCATCTTGTAGAATGTTTGTCATCTCTTCTCTACTAATTTTTACAGATTTATCATATTGACGTATTGAGACCCTGTCTGTAAATAAAGTATTCTTTTGATTTTTAACTTTCTTTAGTTGCATATCTTATATTCCCTTTTTGATAATAGGTATAAACAAAGGTATAAAAACTAATTGAAAAACTGTATCTTTACTCGCCAATTCAAAGATGAGTAATACCTATGGTATATAGAAAGTTCTTATCTCGAATATACTTTTTTTTATATTTTATCGTTATTAATTAACTAGTGTAATAATAGGGTTATGATTGATTATATAAAGGGAGAAATCACGGAGTTGACTCCTGCTTCTGTAACACTTGAAAATCACGGTATTGGCTATTTTATTAGTATATCGCTTAATACTTATACAAACTTATCAGGTAAAAAAGAAGTTCAACTATATATTTATGAGGCTATAAGAGAAGATGCTCATTTGCTTTTCGGCTTTTTTGATAAGCAAGAACGTGAATTGTTCTTGTTGCTGATTAGTGTTTCCGGAATAGGTGCAAGTACCGCACGTATGATGTTGTCTTCAATGAGTACAGCCGAATTGGCTAATGTGATTGCATCAGGTAATTCTGATATGTTGAAAACCGTAAAAGGTATTGGTTTAAAGACAGCTCAACGTGTAATTGTAGACTTGAAAGATAAAGTTAAAATTAATGGAATAGAGCAGGTTGATGTATTCTCTACCACTAACACTTCTGGACACGAGGCTGTTGCTGCACTTGTTATGCTTGGTTTTCCACAACAATCATCTCAAAAAGTGGTAGCTAAGATATTGAAAGATAAGCCGGATAATTCAGTTGAACAAATTATAAAGACTGCATTAAAAATGCTTTAATCATTTAATTCGAATTGAAAAAATATTTTAAATATTTATTTTTAGTTACGCTTTTCATTGGTTCGCTTAGCCTGTTTTCCGGTATTTCCGGCAAAACAGTTTCTTGGTTTACCCCTATGGAAGATATACAGTACAGATTAGAAGATACTGTACCTCTTTTTCCTGTGCGGAAAACGCAAATAACAACTTATCAAGATTTGAAGGATAATCCTCCCGCAGACTTGAAAAATCCTTCTAATATAAAGACTTCGGTTGAATATGATCCCAATACAAATCTTTATATTTTTCGTACTAAAGTAGGAGATCAGGAAGTCTCTACACCTTTTTCGCTCACACCTCAGGAATACATGGATTATACATTCAAACAATCTATGTCTAAGTATTTTAGAGGAAGGAATACAATAAGCGGAGATGCTAATGAGGATACAAACGATGAATTCTCTTTAAAAGATATAAAACTAAATATAGGACCTGCTGAGAAACTTTTTGGTCCGGGTGGTGTCAAGGTCAGAACTCAAGGTTATGTAGAGGCTACAATGGGTATCAAGCATAACAGTACTGATAATCCAACTTTATCGGAACGTAATAGGAGCAAAACAGTTTTCGACTTTAATGAAGATATACAGATGAAGGTTACTGCTTCTGTGGGAGATAAGATCAACTTCGACATGAATTATGATACCAAGGCATTATTCGATTTTGACTCTAAAAAACTAAAATTAGGTTATCAGGGGAAAGAAGATGAAATAATAAAACATATTGAGGCGGGGAATGTAAGTATGTCTACTACAAATTCGCTTATAAATGGTGGGACAGCTTTATTTGGTATCAATGCCGAACTCCAATTTGGAAAATTACGTGTTAATACAGTTATCTCCCAGCAAGAGTCGGAAACTCAAACCACAAGTTCGAAAGGAGGTATTCAAACTCACGAATACGAGTTTAAAGCGGATCAGTATGATGAAAACAGACATTTTTTCTTAGGTCATTACTTTCACGATCATTACGACGAAGCAATGAGTAAATTACCTTTTATTCAGTCGCCTGTAAATATCACTCGTATTGAAGTATGGGTCACGAATAAAAGGAAAGATTTTACTCAGTCACGTAATATAGTGGGCTTCTCAGATTTGGCAGAGCCGAATGTTATCAAAAATCCAATGTGGACAGGTAGCGGATCTGTCATGACTCCATATAATAATGCCAATACACTATATGCCAATATGATCGGTGATTATGCCGAGGCTAGAGATATTTCTAAAATAACAGCATTGTTTGATGGTGTCATAGAGGGTGGGTTAGATTATGAAAAAATAGAAAGTGCGCGACAGCTTAGCACTTCGGAATATACCTTAAGCCCCCAATTGGGTTATATATCTCTAACGTCGGCATTACAAGCAGACGAGGTACTTGCTGTAGCCTTTGAATATACTATGAGAGGTACAACATATCAGATCGGCGAATTTTCGACAGATATTGTTGATAAATATGATCCATCTAATCCAAAATCGGGCGCATTGTATGTTAAGTTGTTAAAGCCGGTATCTCTTTCGCCACGTTCTTATACATGGAATCTGATGATGAAGAATGTGTATAAAGTGAGTGACAATTCCATACAATCCGATCGCTTTCGTCTGAATATATCGTATCAGTCGGATACCGTTGGTACGTACCTTAATTATTTACCCGAAGGGAATATTAAAAATAAAAGATTGCTGGAGGTTATGAATCTAGATCGTCTCGATTCAAGAAATAATGAAGTGAAAACATCCGAAAATACAGGAGATGGTATTTTCGATTATGTAGAAGGATACACAGTGAATTCTCAGAATGGGCGAATTATTTTTCCTGTTGTAGAGCCATTTGGTAAACACTTGAGAAAGAAAATAGGTAGCAATGCGATAGCCGATAAATATGTTTATCAGGAGCTTTATGATTCTACATTGACTGTAGCTCGTCAGATAGCAGAAAAAAATAAGTTCAGACTATATGGTTCATATAGGGGATCAGGAGCTAATAATGCTGAGATAGACTTGAATGGAACTAATATACCTGAAGGATCGGTACGATTGATGGCTGGGGGAGTAACATTAGTAGAGGGGGTAGATTATATTGTGGATTATATATCGGGTAAGGCCACAATAATAAATCAAAATATTATAGATTCGAATACACCTATTCAGGTCTCGAGCGAAGGTCGTACATTTAGTATGCAGCGTAAAACCTTATTGGGGCTGAATCTTAGTTATGATATTTCAAAGAATTTCAATGTAGGTGGAACTATTATGCATTACTATGAGAAACCGCTTACAATGAAAACTGCAATAGGAGATGAGTCTGTCAAAAATACGTTATGGGGATTAAATACTTCATATAAAACAGAGTCGATGTGGCTGACTAATCTGGTTGATAAATTGCCGTTTGTGGATGCGACACAACCTTCTCAGATTAGTTTCGATGCAGAGTTTGCACATATGATACCGGGGCATTATCAAAATAAAGAATCGGGAGGTTACTCTTATCTTGATGATTTTGAATCGTCCGAATCAAGAATTGATATAAAAAATCCTTATGCATGGACTCTTGCATCTACTCCTTATGATAGATCTGCAGATGCATTGTTTCCGGAAGCGGCATATAGCAACGATGTCAGATATGGGATGAATCGGGCTATGTTGTCGTGGTTTATGATCGATGGATTATTTACACGTAAGGGGTCTTCTTTGACACCTAACCATATTAAAGATGACAAAACTCAGCTATCTAATCATTTCGTACGAGAGATATACATGCGTGAAATATATCCGAATAGAGATGTAGCATATAATGAGTCGGCAACACTACCTGTTCTCAATTTATCATTTTATCCTATCGAAAGAGGGCCATATAATTTAGATGCTACAAATATTACCTCCGACGGAACATTGCGTGATCCTCAAAAACGTTGGGGTGGAATTACCCGTAAAATGGATGTAAGAGATTTTGAAGCTTCGAATGTAGAATACCTGGAATTTTGGCTGATGGACCCCTTTGTATATAATGATACAGCATCTGTACCTAATCCCGGAGGAGATTTATATATCAATCTGGGGGAAATTTCAGAGGATATACTTAAAGACGGGAGGAAATTTTTTGAAAACGGACTTCCGGTTAACGATGATCCTGCTGCGGTCGATACTACGGTTTGGGGTAAAGTGCCTAAAAGACAGTCGACTGTATATGCTTTCGATGATAACTCAGGGCATGATGCTCGTAAAAAACAGGACGTAGGGCTCAATGGACTTAGTACAGAAGAAGAATTCACTTATGGAACTTATGCGAAATATTTGAGAGAATATGAAGCCAAATTGTCGGCCTCGGCTAGACAAAAGTTAGCTAATGATCCATTCTCTCCACTAAATGATCCAGCAGGCGATACATATCACTTCTATAGGGGATCTGACTATGATCGTGATCAGGTAGGTATCTTAGATCGTTATAAATACTATAACAATACAGAAGGTAATTCGCCTGCAACAGATCAAACCTCTGAAAAGTATTCAACAGCAGCCCGTTCTGTTCCCGATGTAGAAGATATAGATCAGGATAATACGTTGAATGAAACGGAATCTTATTTTCAGTATAAAATACAGCTTAAACCCAATATGATGAATGTTGGAGGAGACAACTTTATAGTTGATAGTAGGAAAGTCTCGGTACCACTCCGCGATGGAACAGACGGTGAGGTTACATGGTATCAGTTTAAAATACCTATTCGGAATAATAGTGCCTACAAAAAGATTGGCAATATCCAAGACTTTAAGAGTATCCGTTTTATGAGGATGTTCCTTCATGGTTTTGAACAAACAACATATCTTCGTTTTGGTACGCTTCAGTTAGTACGTGGTGATTGGCGTGTTTATGAACCGACCTTAAATAAAAATAATGAAGTGTCAGGTAATGGAAAACTTGATATTTCGACTGTAAATATAGAAGAGAACTCGGAACGTAAACCGGTAAATTATGTTTTACCTCCGGGGCTGAGTCGTATGACAGATCCTGACCAGGCACAGATGACAAAAGAGAATGAGCAGTCTTTATCTATGCGCATAACAGAACTGGACCCGGGAGATGCCCGAGCTATTTATAAAAATACGTCTTATGATTTACGTCGTTATAAAAGGTTACAATTATATACTCATGCTGAGGAGTTGATCAATGGAGAGAAATTGACTAAAGGGGATCTTACCGTTTTTATACGGTTGGGGTCTGATTATAAAAATAATTATTATGAGTATGAGATTCCATTAACAATAACTCCATCTGGTACTTATGGGAATAGTGCAAATGACAGAGCTATAGTTTGGCCTGCGGAAAATATGTTTGACTTTCCGTTAGAATTACTAAAGGATATAAAGCTACATCGTAATAGAGAGAAACGAAAAGCAGGCTCTTCCGTTTCATATACAACTCTTTATCATGAGTATGATCCTGAAAAAAAGAATAATAAGGTAAGTGTGATCGGTAATCCTTCATTATCCGAAGTGAATGTGATAATGGTTGGTGTAAGAAACAATACCAGGGTAGTAAAATCGGGAGAAATATGGATCAACGAACTTCGCCTGACCGATTTTGATGAAGAGGGAGGCTGGGCTGCTCAGGGTAGTCTGAATGTAGCTCTTTCTGATTTGGGTACGGTTAATCTTTCAGGAAGGAAGGAAACTGTTGGCTTTGGAGCTTTAGACCAGAGCCTGATGGAAAGGCGTTCCGACGATTATTATACCTATAATGTTGCGGCTAGTGTGGAGTTAGGTAAGTTTTTCCCGGAGAAAGCGAAAGTGAGCTTACCTCTGTATTATTCATATTCTAATCAGACTACAACACCGAAATACGATCCTTTCGATCAGGACGTAACTCTAAAAGAATCTCTTAGTATTATGGATACGAAAGCTGAAAAAGACTCGATTAAGAGTCTGGCTCAGGATAAAACCACCACAAAGAGTATTAGCGTTAATAATGTAAAAGTAAATATACAAAGCAAAACCCCTATGCCATACGATCCTGCTAACTTTAGTATGGGGTATTCGTACAGCCAAAGTGAAACAAAAAATCCAACCACAACATATGATATTGCTAAAAATTATAAAGCAACGTTCAATTATACCTATAGTCCATTAGTTAAAACCTGGGAGCCATTCAAAAAAGTTAAAGGCAGAGATGGTGCGGCTAAATTTGCAAAATCTCTTGGCTTCAATTATCTACCTAGTAATATTGCTTTCAATTCTAATATAAATCGCTTTTATACTGAAACTGTATTACGTGATATAGAGAGTTATAGATTGGGAGGAGATAATAACAGCGAGTTTTTATCATGGAGCCAGTCATTTTTATGGGATAGAGATTTCTCAATCAATTGGGATTTTACACGAAACTTGAGGTTCTCGTTCCAATCAGGAACCAGAGCCGAAATCGAAGAGCCATATTTGCAAGTGAATAAGAAAGCTAACAGAGATGACTATGATATTTGGAAAGATGCTGTAATGCGCAGTCTGCGTAGCTTGGGCGATCCGTTATCATATCGTCAGGTAGTGAATATGACCTACCAGCTACCATTCAAATCGATTCCCGCAATGGATTGGATTACATCTAATGCTAGTTATATAAGTGGATATCAGTGGGATCGTGGGGCAAGAGTCGATAGTGTGGAGATAGGTAATACCATTAGTAATAATATGACACTGGAGCTTACTAACCGCTTTAATATGACCTCCCTATATAATAAGTGGAGCTATCTTAAAAAAGTTAATGAACGGTTTGATGGAAAAAGACGTAATCAGTCTCCTAGTCAGAGAGCCCGTGAAAAAGAGAAGAAAGAGCCGGAAAGACGTAGATTTAGTCAGAATGTAACATTGGATAAAGAGAATAGAATAAAGGTTAATCATAGTTTAAATACAAAGAATATACAAGTATTGGCTAAGAAAGATGGGAAATCGTATCCGATAAAATATAAAAAGATAGATGAGAATTCAATTCTTATCACAAATAAGGATTCAGCAGATATTCAATTAAGTATTGAGGGCAGATATAAGGATT
>NZ_JAEPKU010000047.1 GCF_016652235.1 Dysgonomonas sp. Marseille-P4677 | reverse complement strand
ATAAATAATAAAATATGGTCATTTGTGCGAAGTAATCAGCATAATTAGATATGAATCAAAACTTTGTATAATATGTTAATTGATCTATATAAATTATTTATTGTAAGCTTCATTCTGCCATTTTTGAAATATTTTTAGCTACACTAAATATTTTTTCAAAACCCTCCGACCATTTTTTATGAATCAACAAATCCTGAAAATTTAAATCGTGATTATGTTTCTTGAAAGTGTGAATTGTGAGGTTCGTTTTGTTACACATATCAAATCGTGCTTGCAAATCATAGACACTTTCTATAGGTACATTAGCATCTTCCTCGCCATGAAATACATGTATTGGAATAGTTAACCTTAATAGTCTTGTTTTGTTAGGTTCGAGCTCGAAATGAGATTTAAACCATTGGGGTGTTATGTTGAAATAATTACTTTTTATCCATAGCCAATCGTTATCGGTAACTCTTTTCATTAGTTCGTCATGAAAAGGAGCTCTCATTTTTTCAATATCATGAATGTCTATAAGATCATTTTTGACGATATCTAATGAGTCGAAAGGTAGGTTTTGAAATAGATATGAACGGTATGCAGATATCTGTTTATTTTCATCCTCATATTCTTCCTTGTTTATAGCTTTATTGTTATCCTTATCAAAAATCGAATTTGCCATAATGAGAACGCCATGGCCTTTATTCTGCCACTGAATAATATCAAACATATTATCGTGAGCATAACCATGTAGTAATATGGCATCTGTTTTTACATTTTTTCTTTCAGCCACTAAAGAGGCTGTTATAGTACCTTCACTTATTCCGTACAGAATAATTTTACTATTGTTGAATCTCTTATCTTTCATTATCGAATTAATCATACATTCTATATCTTCCGCTTCTTGTAAAGGCGTATATTTTATATACTTAGAAGAATCTACATCAACAAAAAACGGAGGGTTTTCACCGTCCTGGCAACCTCTGCGATTGTAAGTGAAAAATGCTAATCCATTTTTGCAGAATCCGTTAGCCAATTCGTCATAATAGTTGAATGTCGATCGTTTTGTTAGATATGTACTGGGCCCTGTTCCTGATATACAAAACACAATGGCTTCGGCTATAGTGTCAGGGAGGCATAAACGAGTTGTTATTTCTTCTCCATCATTTAGCTTTATAGTTTTTATTTCGGGAATAAAGGCTGATGTAGGCAAGCTTATTATACCTAATAATAAGTAAAGTAATATATGCTTCATAATTTTGATATTTTATTCTTCATCTAATTGTTTGTATAACTCTTTCAATTCTTCAAGAGATTGCCTGTATTTTTTTATAACAGATTTTCGCGAAGTAAATATAAAAACCACAACTCCGGCAGTTACAAAACCAATTATCCAAGGATTGATAGAAATGCCGCTAAACCAAATGAATAGATAATAATAGCCCAAAGCGGCTAATAAAGAGATTATGCATATCAGCCAATTATATTTAATATTAAAATTTAAAGATCTTTCTATTTCCTTAATTCTATATTCCAACCAATTTTTGATAGGTACATCCGCTTTATATTTCTTCATAACAAGAAAGGACTGTGCCCATAAGGTTAGAGAAATAACAAGGAATAATAAAACTCCAAGATCCAGCATTCTCATAGCAATAGTAGTGTTTCTTATTGTTATATTAGCAATGAGTAAAGCAATAACAATTGCGATAATGATCATGAGAATAACAGAGGGATAAATACGGCTTATTGATTTACGTGCAGACTTTACAATAATCTCATTCAACTTTCTATCTGAATAGGAGTTGATGTTTTTATTAACCCCCGATTTCCATATATCTTTTAAGTCATTTGTTTTCATATTGGATCAATCTTTTAGTAGTTTTCTTAACTGTTCTTTCAAACGATATATTTTTACTCCAACATTAGATGTAGATATCCCAATGATTTCAGCAATATCATCATAATTATAATCTTCCATATAAAGAAGCATAATAGAACGATCTGTTTCATTGAGCTTTTGCAAAGCGTCTAGCAATCTCTGGTAATTTATATCTTGCTCAATATTATCAGTTGTACTTGTGTAAGGGATCTCTGGTATATCGTTTGTAAAAACTAACTTACTATCTTTTCTTATCTTTGATATTGATGTGTTTATCGCAACAGCATATATCCACGAAGCCGGTTTGTTTTTATCTTTTAATCCTAGAAAAGACCTCCATAACTGATAGACTACCTCTTGAAAGTTATCTTGTTTGTCAGCATCTGATCTAAAATAAATCAAATTTACTTTATGTATAATCTCTTGATATGCTGAAATTATTTTTAGAAACTCTTTTTGATTCGACTTCATTCTTTATTGCCATTACTGTTACTATATATAGTCGGAGCAATAGTTGTTTTATTACAAAAAAGATAAATAAATTACAGATTTATTTATCTTTTACATTGCATCGTTACTTCGATTTTAACAATAAGATATCATCATCTCCTTCATAATGTATAGCTGTAATTGATTTACTTTAAATAGGAAAATGGTAAAATATCTCAGTTGCTTACTTAATATTATTAATGAAAAACTATATGAGAAGCAATAGTAAGAAAAGGGGTATTGCAAACATTGATTTTTTTAGGTAATATCCGACTCCGTTAGATCGTGGAGTATTGTCTCCTAAATTCAATTCACCGGTATATTTATAATTTTGCCAATCAGTATTTGAAGAAGAATCAGCATTCCAGAATTCAGATAATGTGGAATCAGGGAAATAGAATAACTCCTGGCAAAAGCCACTTAGTTGCCGTTTCTTTATTGTTTTTGGGTCTACAGTCCCTATACAATTTACATCACAGTAGTATGTAATATCTTCCTCCCTGTCAAATTCATCTATCGCCCTGAATTTATAATAAGTATAACATTCTTTCATATAATATTTTCCATTCGACTTGGCAAACTGGAAACGTCCCACTTTTCGCAATGCTTTTACCTTCTTTCCCATATACTTTTTATATGTTTGAAGATCAAGAATAGAATCGACCGATTCTATTTCTATCGAAGATATTGTCATATCGTCTTTATTTATTCTTACTTCGCCACTTGCCCATCCGTCCTTATCTTTTAATGGCTCTATTTGTAATATAATCAATGAGCTGTCGGAAGAATACGACCTTGTTGTTTCATTATTTTCGCTTTTGCCAAAAGTAAAAAGATATGATGCATGGTATTCCGCACCATATAATTCTGAAGTCGGAGTCACAGTCTTTTGTAATCTTCTTATATCTATTATATTATATATATAGGGCACCCGTTCTTTTTTCAGATCTTTTTTTAGTTGTTTTTGACTAAGGGTGGTAGTGTATTTTAAGTATATTTCATTTTGTAAAGAATCAGTCGATTTCATTTGCAGAAAATGTAATAAATAACCAATGGGTTGATCTGTTACCAACTTCTCTTTAGTGTTCAGCATTACTTCCGACAGAAGCATATCCGCATCGTATGGACTAATGACGACCGGATTGAGAGATACAGGGTTAAGCTCTAAAGCAACAGTAGGTTGTTGTTGTAATACAGTTTTCAATACAGATTTTGTTTTAAAGCCTATACATTGAAAATAGATGATGTCTTCACTGTTACCTCGGATTGAGAATTTTCCATTTGTATCAGTATAGACATAATCTCGTGATGTTGCTCCATATTGCACAATTACGTCAGAAACAGGTTGGTTGGTATCTTTGTCTATGACAGTACCATGTATAGCTGTTTGAGCTAACGCTGATAACGGTATAAATAAAGATGAAAAAATAATAAGGAAAAAATTCTTTCTCATATACAGTCAATAAGGTCTTTTTAGCTTTAACGCAATAAACTATGATTTATTTGTTTGTCAAACTTAGTAAAAGTTAAAAAAACTATGAAACCGAATTTTGAATAAGTTATTTCTATTCATTGATTTATCTATAAGGGAGAGATAACGGTAAAATATAATATGAATGCTGAATGAAGGATTGTATAATCTTGGATAAAAGTGTAACTTTTGTCACTTTTTAGTTAAAAAATAAGCGATGCTTTTTTTTATATCTTAAAATACTCTTTATGAAATAAGCTTAACTTACAAGATATTTTTACCTTTATGCACAAAATATAAAAAACAATTATTGTATGGCATTGGACATAACTAGTATTCTCCCTCTTGTTATAATCGCTCTTACAGTGCTTACCAGCATCAAAGGCTTTAGCGATATGGCGTTTTTCGATAGATATAAATTTAATGTAGGAGCAATATTAGGTAAATCGAAGCAATGGGATAGATTGCTCACTTCAGCTACGCTACATGGCGATTATATGCATCTTATTTTCAATATGATGACCTTGTATTTCTTTTCGGATGTAATAATCGCGACATTCGGTATATGGAAATACTTAGCTATTTATTTCATATCTATAATAGGAGGAGGATTACTTTCTCTATGGGTACATCGCAAAGAATATTATTATAGCGCTATTGGTGCGTCGGGAGGAGTTGTCGGTATATTGTTTGCTGCAATAGCCATATACCCTGATATGACATTGGGAGTTATGTTCGTTATTCCTATGAAAGGATGGATCTTTGGTATAGCCTATCTGGCCTATTCTATATATGGTATGCAAACCAGACAAGGGAATATAGGCCATGATGCCCATCTTGGCGGAGCGGCGATCGGACTTATTTTAGCTATAGTATTTGAGCCTATGATATTGAAGGTAAATATGTTATATGTTGGTGTGATGACTTTGCCTCTGATTATTTTGGCTTATCTTGTTTTGAAAAAAAAATAGTTGTACATTTGCTTCAACTTAACATCACTGATATAAAACAACAGTATTTTTAGCATGGATATTGAACTTAGCCACTATTTTTTTGTTATAAATTGTACATTATATCCAGTTAATTAAATATAACAATCAATGAGCAACGAAAAAGACCTTATGCCGTATGACGAGGATGATGCGGTAAAGTTTATACAGAACTATATTCCCCAAGAAATAAAAGGAAAATTCACAAATGATGAAATAAATTACATCATAGACATTGTATATGACTATTATGATGAGAAAGGCTTCATGAATGATGATGCCGATGATAATTCGGTAGTAGATATAGATGAAGAGGAAATCGTTGCATATGTCTTAAAATATACAAAGAAGGATAAAATTAACAATTTCTCATCAGATGAAATTGCATTCATTATACAAGGCGAACTCGCGTACTGCGATTCGATAGGAATATTTGAATAAACAAAGATCACAAACAAATAATTATTTTAATTAAATTGATTATGAAGAACTTTTCATTTTTAGCAGCGATAGTATTAAGTTGCGCGGTTTTATTATCTAGCTGTGGAGCTAGCAATACAGTAAAAGGTGGTGGTATTGGTGCAGGTGCCGGAGGTGCTCTTGGTGCTGGTATCGGTGCTATTATCGGTGGCGGAAAAGGTGCTGCATGGGGTGCCGGTATTGGTGCTGTAGTTGGTGGTACTGCAGGAGCTGTTATCGGAAATAAGATGGATAAACAAAAGAAAGAATTGGAACAAATTAATGGTGCACAGGTTGAATCTATCAACGATGGACAAGCTATTAAAGTTACTTTCGAATCTGGAATCTTATTTGCAACTAATTCAAGTACACTTAATGCTGCTTCTCAAAATGCATTAACCAGCTTTGCTACATCTTTGAAGAATAATCCTGATACAGATGTGCAAATATATGGACATACAGACAATACAGGATCAGATGCGATTAATAATCCATTGTCTGAAAAACGTGCTCAGGCTGTTTATAACTTCCTTTCAGGTAAGGGTGTAAATGGAAGCCGCATGGTTTCACAAGGATTCGGCTCTACTCAACCAGTTGCAGACAATAGCACTACTACAGGAAGAAGCCAAAATCGTCGTGTGGAAATCTACATTCTTCCTAACGAGAAAATGATTAAAGACGCTCAAGAAGGTAAATAATACCGATCAGACGTTTTAGAGACAAAGGCTGTGATTACGCAAATGTAGTTACAGCCTTTGTGTTTTATTTAGTTAGTAATTCTTCTTAAAAATATAGTTATATCCGATGGACTTATTGTTCTATCAGCGGCATTACTATCTTTGTTACCTTAGTACCTGTTGGCAAAATGTAAATATGAAAAATTGTTTGATAACCTTTATGCATTGTTAGAACAAATCTAAACGATTATGCCTAGAAAAGGTTGGATAAAGGAATAATAGATTCTAACTGTTGACCTGCTTTAATCTTAAATCTTTATATTTAATTGATCAAAAACATATATTGAAGTGTTATTAATTATAGAAACAATATAAATAAGGTATTATGGAAGATTTTGAAGTAGACGATAGAAGAGATGTTGAATTGAAGGCGTTGAGACGGAAAAATAGAAGACGAAATGCTTTTCTTGTGCTTATGGTATTACAAATGGGATCTTTGGCTCTATCATATTATTTAGGGCGTTCTCATAAGTAGGGTTTTTAATATATAAGGAATAGTTGGATTATCGAATTTCCGACAGCATATAGGATCTATGTTATGTAGCTATAAGATAGATAATGTAACTAAGATTGCGAGAAGTAATCTTTTTCTTTTTAGTTAGATTTTTATAACTAAAATTTGCAATAATTTAAATAAAAAATATATTTTTGTGCTGTTAAAATCGCTTTTACTGAATGTTTGCTAGATCACTATTCTTAAAGTTAATATTGTGTTTATATTTTGTACCGTTGCCAGCACAGGAATCTTCTTTTATAAAGAATTTTGACAGCTTAGATTCTTATGCGGAACTAAAGCTTGTTTATGGCTGGATGTATAACTCAAAGAGTGATAAATGGATAATTAAAGAAAATCGAATTGCCAATATTGATTATTATAGTAATTATTATATTGTTTCTCTTCATAACCAATCCAATAAATATATCTGTATAATAAAACAATTTGAAGAAAAAGGAGCTATAAGCTTTGAGTCTTATATATTGGATTATAACGATTATATTTCTAAAATTAGCCTATGGGAAGAACATACTATTCTAAAATTTCCAATTCTAAAAAAGAATAAAATAAAACTGAAAAAAGGGACACAGCTTTCAAAAGAGTTGTTAGGGATTGACAACCTATCTGATGTTCTATCCAATCCAAGGGATTATTTCGTCTTCCAGTATAGATTTGAAAAGGACAGCACTGTGAAATTCTTATTTTATCAAGAGTCTTGTTTCGTAAATGATTGTCAGCCATCTAGCTTGAATTGTGAGGAAAAGTATCTTTCTTACTATGTACATGTTGGAAATGATAATTTATATAGTAACTTCTTTTACAAAACGATGTTGAAGTATTTCACTCAATTTATAGATTCACCTATCACGAAATAAAGATATTCTAAATTAAAACTAACACACATTAAAAGATGAAACAGAGAATTATTTTGCTATGCTTAATGCTGGCCATGGTATGCGGGAGTGTATTGGCTCAACTGCCTTATTCTAAGATGCTTGATTTGACAGAAAGTGATTTAAAAGAGAAGAAATTTAAATACGATTCGAATAAGAATCGTTATTCGATGTCTAAGACAAACAAAACAAATCAGACAATGAATATTCTAAGTGCAGTGGGAGGGAATGTAGCTGATATGAAGCCTCATACTGAGGATTATACCATTACATTACAAAAAGGAGCAGATAATCAGACGGCTTTTCTATCGGTCTTATTTTATAATGACGATACATACCACAATATTGCGACATGGATGGTCGAGAATGGAATAGAGCCAATTACAACCAATTCGGGTAAATTGACTGTTTGTAAATTCGATTATGAAGGCTTAAAAGTAGAATTGACCACGGAGTTAGTTTCTATAAAGACTACAACAAAGAATACATTTGCTGCGGCAAAAAGTTTTGATGATTCTTATAATGTATATTATTATACGATATATACAGGAATTACTCCTGAATCGAAATGGCATACAAAAGAGGCCGAAAAAAAAGAAAAGAATAAATTGAAAGGGAAAAAAGAGGATTTAAATGATTTAATGTAATCCTACACTGTAATTTCTATTTTTATTTTCTTATAAGAGAAGAGTGACTCATAACGGATATAGTCACTCTTCTCTTTGATATTCTTAATTTTTAAATTCTAATTCTCCGTCTTTCAACCCGATAATAATTGGGTTTTCCTTATCTACTGTTCCAGCAAGTAGCTGTTTTGATAATGTATCGAGAACCGTACGTTGAATAACACGCTTCACAGGACGGGCTCCAAATTCAGGATCGTATCCCATCTGAGCGATCCATGTGATAGCATCCTCTGTAAATTCAAGTCTTACTCCATTGTCCTTTAGCATTTTCACTATGCTATTCAGCTGTATGCGTACTACCTGTTCGATCTCTTTCAGAGTCAGAGGCTCGAACATAACAGTTTCATCTATTCGGTTCAGAAACTCAGGACGCATATTTACTTTCAGCATGTCCAAAACTTCTCTTTTCGTTTTTTCAACTACCTCATCATGATTCTTTGGAGTAATTCCTGCAAAGTTTTCGCGGATTAATGAAGACCCCATATTGGATGTCATGATGATAATCGTATTTTTGAAATTTACCACCCGACCTTTATTATCGGTCAACCGCCCATCGTCCAACACTTGCAATAATATATTGAATACATCAGGATGTGCTTTCTCTATTTCATCGAATAGCACAACTGAATATGGTTTGCGGCGAATAGCTTCTGTCAGTTGTCCACCTTCGTCATAACCTACATATCCCGGAGGTGCTCCGATAAGACGAGTCGCACTGAATTTTTCCTGATATTCGCTCATGTCAATACGAGTCAGCATATTCTCATCGTCGAAAAGAAATTCAGCAAGAGCTTTAGCCAACTCCGTTTTACCAACACCTGTTGTTCCGAGGAATATAAATGATCCGATTGGACGTTTAGGATCCTGAAGACCGGCACGGCTTCTCCGTATAGCATTCGATACAGCAGAAATTGCTTCTTCTTGTCCTACGATTCTATTATGTAATACATCCTCAAGATTCAGAAGTTTTTCACGTTCACTTTGCAACATCTTATTCACGGGGATGCCTGTCCATCGAGATACTACATCTGCTATATCATACGAGTCTACCTCTTCTTTCACCATTGCTTGGCTACCTTGCATTTCGTGCAATTGGGATTGAAGTTGTCCTATACTATTCTCTAAATCTTTGAGCTTGCCGTAACGTAATTCTGCTACCTTACCATAATCACCTTCTCGTTCGGCTTTATCGGCCTCGAATTTAGTATTTTCGATGTCGATTTTATTCTGCTGGATCTTATTAATAACCTCCCGTTCCGATTGCCATTTGGCTTTCAAATCTTTTTCTTCATCTTTCAAAGAACTAATCTCTTTTGAGAGTTCCTCTTCTTTTAGTTTGTCATTTTCACGACGTATAGCCTCTCTTTCAATTTCCAACTGCTTGATACGACGACTTTTTTCATCCAATTCTTCCGGTACAGAATCTACCTCCATACGTAGTTTAGCTGCAGCTTCATCCATTAAGTCGATAGCTTTATCAGGCAAGAAACGATCTGAAATATAACGACTCGACAGTTGCACTGCAGCTATAATAGCCTCATCTTTGATTCTTACTTTATGGTGGTTCTCATACTTTTCTTTTAGTCCACGAAGAATCGAAATCGCATCAGCTTCACTCGGCTCATCTACCATTACAGTCTGGAAACGGCGTTCAAGAGCTTTGTCTTTTTCAAAATACTTCTGATATTCGTCTAGTGTAGTTGCGCCTATCGAACGTAATTCTCCCCTTGCAAGAGCCGGTTTCAAGATGTTTGCGGCATCCATTGCTCCTTCTCCTTTCCCTGCACCGACAAGTGTATGTATCTCGTCTATAAACAAAATAATCTCACCTTCCGATTTTATTACTTCGTTTACAACAGATTTCAAACGTTCTTCAAATTCACCTTTATACTTGGCTCCTGCAATTAAAGCTCCCATATCCAACGAATATATTTGCTTGCTTTTCAGGTTTTCAGGAACGTCTCCTCTAACTATACGGTGTGCCAATCCTTCGGCAATAGCCGTCTTTCCTGTCCCGGGTTCTCCAATTAGTATTGGGTTGTTCTTTGTGCGTCGGCTAAGTATCTGCAATACTCGGCGTATCTCATCATCACGACCTATCACAGGATCGAGCTTGCCATCTTTAGCTCTTTGTGTAAGATTTATAGCATATTTCTCCAATGATTGATATGTGTCTTCTGCACTTTGGCTTGTTACATTACTACCTTTACGTAGTTCGCTGATTGCCAATTGTAATTCTTTTTCAGATACACCAGCATCCTTCAACATTTGTGCAGCAGAACTTTTTCCAGATAAAACACCAAGTAAGATGTGTTCGAGGGATATATATTGGTCTCCCATTTTTTTTGCATAATCAGATGCTTTATCTAATGCCGTATTACTTTCCCTGCTCAGGAAAGCTTCTCCACCACCCGAAACTTTCGGATAAGAATCGATGTCTTTGCTTAATACAGATGTCAGGTGTCCCGGATTAGCTCCAAGTTTCTGAAATAGAAAATTCACAACGTTTTCACCGGTCATGATCACTCCCATAAGAAGGTGGGCTGGTTCAATGGCCTGTTGCCCTTTTTCCTTTGTAATCTCAATAGCCTTTTGGATAGCTTCTTGAGACTTAATTGTAAAGTTGTTGAAATTCATATCTTTATTCTTCTATTATATTCTTTTTTAATAACAAATCTTTAATAATGTTCGTTCAAAATGTCTGCCAAGATATATTTAATTGACAAAATGTCAGATCATATCTTTCGACTAATTAAGATTGTTCGTTCAAATATTTTATGTAAGTTTGTGGATCACTGTTAGGGGTGTTCTTTTATTTGAAGGACTGAGATTAAACCCTTGAACCTGATATGCTGTAATTGGCATCGTAGGAAAACGGTAATGTTTTTAGATTCTTATAATTAACTATATATCTATAAGCCGTTTCGTACTATTCGAAGCGGCCTTTTTTAATAATAAATCTTTATAATATGATTAATATAGATTCCTTAATTAGCGATTTAGACGCTATTCGTAAACAGTCTCCTTTGATCCACAATATTACGAATTATGTAGTAATGAATAATACTGCTAATGGACTTTTGGCTATAGGAGCATCTCCTGTTATGGCACATTCGTTGGAAGAGGTTGGCGAAATGACTGCTATTGCTTCTGCTTTGGTACTGAATATTGGTACTCTTGAGCCCGAATGGGTGAAGTCTATGATACTGGCAGGTAAAACAGCTATAACAAAGAATATTCCTACTGTATTCGATCCTGTCGGCGCAGGTGCGACACAGTATAGAACTTATGTTTGTAAACAGATTATAGAGGAATGTAAACCTTCTATCATAAGAGGGAATTCTTCAGAAATAATGGCTTTATGTAATACCAATGTCCAAACTAAAGGTGTGGATAGTACAGAATCTTCCGATTCGGCTCTTGAATCGGCAAAGTATTTAGCTAAGCAAACAGGAGCGGTTGTTGTTGTAAGTGGGCAGACTGATTATATCACTGATGGTTTGGATGTGAAAGCTACTTACAACGGAAACCCAATGATGGAACGCGTTACAGGGATGGGTTGCACAGCAACAGCTATTGTAGCTGCTTTTGCTGCAATAAATTCAGATATGCTCGAAGCGGCAACACATGGTATGGCTATTATGGGTATTGCAGGAGAGATAGCAGCTGGTAAGTCGTTTGGTAATGGAAGCTTACAAGTAAACATTCTGGATGAGCTATATAATATGAATAGTGATACAATAAAACAAAATATTAAATATAGTCTATAATATGATCCCCTTCGATTTGAGTTTGTATTTAGTTACTGACCGTTCATTGTCACTGGGACGTCCATTGGAAGATGTTGTGGAGGAGGCAGTAAAAGGAGGTGTGACAATGGTGCAACTGCGTGAAAAAGATTGTTCGACTAAAGACTTTTATGATTTAGCAGTACGACTAAAAGCATGTCTGAAGCAATATAATATACCTCTAATAATAAATGACAGGCTTGATATAGCTTTAGCTTGTGATGCTGAAGGGCTGCATATAGGCCAAAGCGATATGCCTTATACTATTGCACGGAAATTGTTAGGGAAAGATAAGATAATAGGTCTTTCAGTAGAGAGTATTAGTGATGCGATTGATGCTAATAAACTTGATGTAGATTATATTGGGATATCACCAGTATTTAGTACTTCTACTAAAACAGATACGGCGTTGGCTTTTGGTTTGGATGGCGTGCGCCAAATAAGCCAAATAAGCGAACATCCAAGTGTAGGTATTGGAGGTATTAATATAAAGAATGCAAAAGATATAATATTGGCCGGAGCTGATGGTTTGTCGGTTGTTTCCGCTATTATGTCGGCTACCGATCCCAAAGAATCTGCAATACAACTGAGAAAAATAATAGATGAAACAAAAAACAAATGAGGTATGAAATGGAGTGAAGAAGCGTGGAACGCAGCCAAACCAATATATGAAAAAATATTACAACAACCGTTTATAAATGGTTTGATCGACGGTTCATTAGAATATGACAAATTTATATTTTATATACAGCAGGATGCTTTGTATTTAGCCGACTATGGAAAAGTCTTAACCGCTATAGCATCTAAATTAAATGACCCCGAACATATAAGTGCTTTTCTTCATTTTGCTGGAGAATCAATGCTTGTAGAAAAAGCCTTGCATGCAACATTCTTAAAAGGACAATCAAAGGATAATAATATGTCTCCGGCTTGCTTGCTTTATACCTCCTTTCTTCTAAAGCAATTGGCTAATGCACCTGTTGAGGTAATTGTTGCTGCGGTATTGCCTTGCTTCTGGATTTATAAAGAAGTCGGTGATTATATCTTGGCGCACCAGATTAAAGGAGAAAATCCTTATCAGACATGGATTGATGCATATGGTGGGGATGATTTTGAAAAATCAGTAAATATGGCAATCTCAATCTGTGATCAGTTGGCTGATAAATGTACCGAAGAACAACGTCAAGCTATGACAGATGCTTATGTTATGTGTTCAAAAATGGAGTGGTTGTTTTGGGACAGTGCTTTTAGACTAGAGAAATGGCCTGTATAATAACAAAATTAAAAAATCGTATAACGTATGAAACATTATAAAATAGCACTATCTATTGCGGGTAGCGATCCTAGTGGAGGAGCAGGCATACAGGCTGATCTGAAAACCTTCTCTGCTTGTGGATGTTATGGAGCAACAATAATAGTTGCCGTTGTAGACGAAAATACAGTAGGTGTAACAGGTGTACATCCCATTCCGGTTCCTTTTGTAACGGGGCAAATTAAGTCGGTGCTTAGTGATGTCGGAGCTGATGCAATTAAGATTGGTATGCTCCATTCATCTGAACTTATACTTGCTGTTAAAGATACATTGTCTCTGTATAATATAAATAATATTGTATTAGATCCTGTAATGGTAGCTACATCGGGAGATAAGCTTTTGCAAGATGAAGCAATCGAGACATTAAAGAATGAATTGATACCATTTGTCAGAGTTATAACCCCGAATATTCCCGAAGCTGAGATATTACTAGGTACGAAGATTGTAAGCCAAAAAGATTTATCACTTGTAGTGAAAGATTTATCGTTTGGAAATAAAGTGTCAGTCATGTTAAAAGCAGGGCACTTGAGCGATAATATGCTTACTGATGTATTTTATAATGCCGAAACCAATGAAGTTATAGAGCTTACTTCTAAACGCGTAAGTACAAAAAATACACATGGTACAGGCTGTACTTTCTCTTCTGCTATTGCTGCGTTTTTGGCTCAGGGGGTGTCGTTGAACGAGGCTGTTCGAAAAGCCAAAGATTATATCAATAATGCCATAATTGCCGGTGCAGACTATGAGATAGGGAAAGGTCATGGACCCGTACATCACTTTTTTGATTTCTGGTAATATTGGATGTCTAACATATTTATGGTATTTATAATCATATTTCATCATATTGTCACCAAAATTCCATTAGACTTTTTTACCTTTGGATTTTAATTTTCAAACGTCATAAATCGATGGCTAAAAACGACTCTCGGAACAAAGGGTTTTCCACACGGATCATAAACGAGAAATTTAAGAGAAAAGATGCGCATGGAGCAATTGCAATGCCAATTTACCGTAATGCTGCATTCGAATTTCCCGATTCAGAAAGTATAGCTAATGCTTTCCAGTATAAAGAAGAAATAGCGTCCCATACTTACACGAGGATAACGAATCCTACGGTAGAAAATTTGGAGCATAAGATACAGGCAGCGTCCGGTGCCGAAAATGTTATGATGGTGGCTTCAGGTATGGCGGCTATATCCAATACGTTTCTTTCGTTGGCATATGCAGGAAGCAACATTGTTACTTCACCACACCTTTTTGGCAATACTTTTTCTTTGTTCAAATTTACATTAGCTGCATTCGGCGTCGAAGTACGCTTTGTAAATACTGACGACTTGGAAGAAATTGCTTCTGCCATAGATGAAAATACATGTGCGTTCTTTTGTGAGTTGATAACTAATCCTCACCTCGAGATAGCTGATTTGCCGGAAATATCAAAAATACTTAAGGCTCGTAATGTACCGATGATTGTTGATACGACAGTTATTCCTTGGTGTGCTTTTGATCCCCGTAAGGCAGGTGTTGATATAGAGGTAGTATCTACAACGAAATATATATCGGGAGGAGCTACTACTATTGGAGGAGCTATTCTCGATTATGGAACTTTCGATTGGGCGCATAATAAACGTTTGAAGACAGTTTCAAAAACAGCTACGATGTCTCAGTTTTCATTTAAGCTAAAGCGTGAGATTGCACGTAATATCGGAGCGGCCATGGATCCGGAAACCGCTTCTCTTCAGGCATTAGGAATGGAGACATTACAATTGCGATACGAAAAAATGTCATCATCTGCTTATCAATTGGCTCAATTCTTGTCTGATCAAAAAGAGATAGTTAAAGTCGGTTATCCTAAATTGGAAAGCTCAAAATATAAAAGCATTTCGGATAATTTGTTTTACGGAAATCCTGGAGCAATGCTAACTTTTAGCCTCGAAAGCAGGGAGGCGTGTTATAAGTTTATGGATAAATTGCAGATTATCCGTAGAGCAACAAATTTATTTGACAATAAAACATTAATAATACACCCCGAATCTACGATATACGGAACATTCTCTCCCGAAATGAAAACAGTAATGGGGATTGAGCCTAACTTGATGCGTTTGTCTGTGGGATTGGAAGACGTATCTGATTTACAGGGTGATATTGAACAGGCTTTAGCCATATTGGGCTAGGACGGCAAATTTATGAGGAAAATTAAATTAATGTAAATTCTTTATATTTATCAATACAATACTCGAGTATTATACCATTCTTTCAAAGAAAAATAGTATTTTTGTCCCTCTAAATCGATCTCAGTATAAATTTAGAGGTAAATAACTGATAAAAATGAAGATACTAATAATAAACGGGCCGAATTTGAATCTTTTAGGCAAGCGAGAACCGGATGTTTACGGAAATACTTCTTTCGAAACTTACTTTTCTCATTTACAAGAGACAAACAAGGACTGTGAATTATTTTATTTTCAATCAAACCACGAAGGTTCGCTAATAGATAAACTTCACGAAGTAGGGTTTTCGTACGATGGAATTGTGCTTAATGCAGGAGCGTATACACATACCTCCATTGCTCTCCACGACGCTATTAAGGCAATCGATACTCCGGTTTTAGAAGTTCATATATCGAATATACATACACGTGAGGAGTTTCGTCATAAATCCATGATTGCTGCTGCATGTAAAGGTTCTGTAGTAGGATTGGGTTTGTTATCATACGACCTTGCAATAGCCTTTTTTCTAAAAAATAAAAAAGGACAATAAGGCTGAATTTAAAAGAAAACTATATACATTAAATTATTTTGCATTTATGACTCAGAAGAAAACGAAAATTGTAGCTACAATTTCAGACATGCGTTGTGATGTTGATTTTATTCAATCATTGTATAATGAAGGAATCAACGTAGTGAGAATGAATTCTGCCCACATGACAGAAGAAGGCTTTGTGAAAGTTATGACAAATGTACGTGCCGTATCTAACCATATCGGTATTATGATGGATACAAAAGGTCCTGAGATACGTACTACAGCTACAGCTACAGGTGAAAAAATCGTTGTTAAGACAGGAGATAAACTTAAAGTGATTGGTAATCTGGATGTATTGTCTACTCCTGAACAAGTATCGGTGTCATATCCTAGTATTGTACAGGATGTACCTGTTGGAAGCACACTTCTGATCGATGATGGTGAAACTGGTTTGAAAGTAGTTGATAAAACTGCTGATTACTTACTTTGCGAAGTGCAAAATGATGGGACTATCGGTAGCCGTAAAAGTGTAAATATACCGGGAGTTAGTGTAAATCTTCCATCTATTACAGCGAAAGACAGAAGAAGCATCGAGATTGCAATTAAACATAATGCTGACTTTATTGCTCACTCGTTTGTGAGACATAAACAAGATGTGCTTGATGTTCAAAAAATTCTTGACGAACATAATAGTCCTATCAAGATTATCGCTAAAATCGAAAATCAAGAAGGTGTTGATAATATCGACGAAATTTATGAAACAGCTTATGGCGTTATGGTTGCTCGTGGAGACCTTGGTATTGAAGTTCCGCAGGAAAAAATTCCTGGAATCCAACGTTTACTTATCCGTAAAGCTATAGAATATAAAAAACCGGTTATCGTAGCAACTCAAATGTTGCATACAATGATCGAAAATCCACGTCCTACACGCGCAGAGGTTACCGATATTGCAAATGCAGTATATTATGGAACTGATGCTGTGATGTTGAGTGGAGAAACGGCTTATGGTAAATATCCTGTTGAAGCTGTACGCACAATGGCACAGATTGCTGCTGCTGCAGAACAATCTAAACTTGAAGAAAAAGTAATTCCTGTTCCTTTCAAAGATGAAGAATATGACACTACTTCTTTCTTGGCTAAACAAGCAGTAAAAGCTGCTACACAACTAGGTCTTAACGCTATTATTACTGATAGCTATACTGGTCGTACAGCTCGCACAATAGCTGCTTTCCGCAGTAAATGCCCTGTTTATGCTATTTGCTGTAACGATGCAGTTGCTCGTCAACTTGCAGTTTGTTATGGCGTAGAAGCTTCTTATCAGGAGTCAACCGGATTTACAACTCATCAGCATAAACAATATTTCTTGAAAGCGCTTAACTCTTTATTAGAACGTGGATTAATCAAGAAAGAAGATACTGTTGCTTATCTAAGCGGTTCATTCGGCGAAGGAAAAGGAACATCATTCCTTGAAATCAACGGTGTTGGTAGAGTTATAGATGCTGGCGATGCTTTTGAAGTTCCAGTAAACTAAACATTAATAGTAGACGAAGAGTATAATTGTAAATTTACTCTCGTCTATATTTTATATAATAAAGGGTATCTTGATCAAGATACCCTTTGTTTTTATTCAACATCTGTTCTATCATTTGATGTGTCGTTATCAGGCTGTGCCACAAGAATAAAATCGATTGGTTCTGGTGATTCGTTTGCAATATAATGCTTCATCATAGGTTCGATTGTTATTCCTTGTTGCTCTTTAAGTGTAAAAATTTTGCCATTGACATAGAACTGTGCTACTCCTTTTAATATAAAGAAAAATTGGCGCGAAGCGGAATGGAAGTGTAAAGTTTCCTTTGTTCCGGCCGGCATCGTTTCTATCTTTACAGATAAGGAATCTCTGCTCATGAGAATCCAGCTACTGCATTTATCGCCCCAGAAGTAATGAGGCGCTGAATTTTTATCTACCACTCTACTCATAATTCTAAAATTTTAAAGGTGCAATATTTTTGAATCTATTTCAATTTATATAAAAAGCCCTTTTGGGCTCAGGTAATTACAGCGGAATTTTAAGTAGACACTTAAAGTTAATAAATATTTCTAATAACAGAGTCTTTTTTCTATTTAATTACTAAATGAATATCTTAGCTTTGTACTTTATTTTTCTATTTAATTATGAATATCGATAAAAACGAAGATATAGAACAGTATATCCTTTCTCATATCGACGAAGAGGGTGATCTATTGAGACAATTGAACAGAGATGCTCATGTAAACCTGTTAAAGCCACGTATGCTTTCGGGACATCTTCAAGGTCGTATGTTAAAAATGTTCTGTCGGATGATGCAACCGAAATATATCCTCGAATTGGGGACGTATACTGCTTATGCAACCCTTTGCTTAGCCGAAGGTGCAGTGGATGAAGCGGAAATACATACTATAGAAGTGAATGACGAGCTAGAAGATTTCATCCTCAAATATTTATATAAAACCAAACTAAAAGATAATATACATCTGCATATTGGTGATGCGATGACTATCATTCCTCGAATCGACAGGATATTCGATCTCGTATTTATAGATGCTAATAAACGGCATTATATAGAATATTATAATATGATATTTGATAAGGTGCGCTCAGGTGGACTCATTATTGCTGATAATACCCTCTGGGATGGACATGTGCTTGACGTAGCTAAACCATCGGATAAACAAACAATAGGCATACAGGAATTTAATGATTTGATAGCCCGGGATGATAGGGTGGAGAAGGTGATATTGCCGGTTAGAGATGGATTGACACTAATCTGGAAAAAATAAGTACAAGTTAGTATGTCATAAGTCTTCCCGGGGGTCTTCGATAGAATGTTATTGTTGAGTATTAACTGATTACTGTTAACCGAAAAGTATTATCTTTGTACCCAAAAATAATTTGAAATGGATACTACTAGACAACAAAAGATAAACCGTCTTATTCAGAAAGAATTAAGCGAAATATTCAGAAAGCAAACACAGCAAATGCGTGGTGTACTCGTTTCGGTGAGTACAGTACGTGTAAGTCCGGACTTAGGATTAGCCAAAGTCTATTTGAGTATTTTTCCTTCGGATCAGGGAGCCGATATACTTAAAAATATCCAAACAAATGTGAAGCAACTTCGTTTCGATTTAGGGCAAAAGGTAGGGAAACAGCTGCGGGTTATTCCTGAATTATCTCTATATCTGGATGATTCGCTCGATTATCTTGAGAATATAGATAAACTGCTAGGGGCGGATAATAAAAATAAGGAAGAATAGTCTTGAATTTAGCGCTTCATATAGCTAGGCGTTACCTCTTCGCAAAGAAGTCGCATAATGCAATTAATGTCATATCGTTTATTTCGGTGTGTGGAATTACTGTTGCTACAGCAGCTTTAGTATGTGCTTTGTCTGTATTCAATGGTTTTACAGACGTTGTGGCCAAGACTTTTAGTGCTTTTGATCCTGAATTACAGATAACTCCAGCGCAAGGGAAAGTATTTAATCCCGATAATGATAAAATAAAGAGTGTTTTAAATCTTCCTGAGATTGCATTTGTTTCAGAATCTCTCGAAGAGAATGCTTTGTTAAAATATGGAGACCGCCAAGAGCCTATTGTCTTGAAAGGTGTTTCTCCTAAGTTTGAAAGCTTGGCACATATCGACAGTCTTATAATTGATGGAAAATTTATCTTACGGGAAGGTGATATAGACAATGGTGTAATTGGAGCAGGTTTGGCTATGCTATTGAATGTAAGAGCAAATTTCATAGATCCGGTAGAAATATATGTTCCAAAAAGAAACGTAAAAGTAAATCCGGCAAATCCATCAACAGCTTTCGATCATTCAGAGGCTTTTATTAGTGGGGTTTTTGCTCTGAATCAAGCTAAATATGACGACCAAATGCTGATTGTATCTATTGATCTGGCTCGTGATCTTCTGAGATATGATAAGGAAGTTTCGTCTATCGATATGAAATTGAAAATTGGGGAAGATGTAAGCCGTGTTAGGGATAAGATCCATTCTATTCTTGGTGATGACTATTTAGTCAAAGATCGTTTTGAACAACAAGAGAGTCTTTACCGGATGGTAAATGTAGAGAAATGGGTTACCTTTCTTATACTGGCTATTATACTTGTTATTGCTGCATTTAATGTAGTAGGATCATTGTCTATGCTGATAATTGAAAAGAATGAAGATATAGCGGTGTTGAAAAATTTAGGAGCGAGTAATAAACTAATTACAAAAATATTTCTACTTGAAGGTTGGTTGATAAATCTTGTTGGAGCTATTGTCGGTTTATTTATTGGATTGTTTGTGTGTTTACTTCAACAATATTTTGGCTTGCTAAAACTCGGTTCGTCTCCGGGGGCATTCGTCATAGATGCCTATCCAGTTTCTGTGCAACCACAGGATATTATCCTCATATTCTTGACAGTTACTTTTATTGGTTTTTTAGCAGTGATATATCCGGTAAATAGTTTGCGTAAGCGATTATAGAATTAACTGCCAAAACTCCACATCGATTAGCTTCCCAAATTTAACACCTGCTTCTTTAAAGCATCCAATCAGTTCGAAATTGAATTTTTTATGTAGCTTTTGGCTTCCTATATTAGGTAGGGAGATAACTCCTATTAGCGAATGTATGTCTATCTTCTGTGCACGGTCGATCAACTCTTTATACAAAATACTGCCTATACCACTGCCAATAGCTTTTTGATCGAGATATACGCTTGTTTCTAATGTGATATCATAGGCTATCCTTTCCCTCCAATTGCTAAGGTAGGCATATCCTACAATCTCATTATCTTTTTCATAAACAAAAAAAGGAAAGCCTTTCTGCTGTATCTTTTCTATGCGTCTTTTTATATCGAATTCGCTTATAGTATCGTATTCGAAAGTAATGATGGTTTCTTTTATGTAGTAGTTATATATTTCTGCGATTCTCTTCGCATCATCCGGCTTTATATCTCTTATCATGAGCTATTGCGCTATTAATGGTTCGGGCGGAACCTGTGTGTCTTTATTCTTATCGAATGGTTCAGCAGAGACTATGCTGTCTACTACGAATTTTGAATAACCTCGCCATGGCAGCCTTCCGTAATATTCTTTATAATGGAGTTTTACATTTTGTCCGCTCATCGACATTAATTTAATTGCAAGTTCCTTATCATCAATTGAAAATTGAAATTCATTAGATTGTAGCCCTTGCATTCCTTGTCCAAATCCGGATTGAATGAGCTCACCCTCATAAGTTTTGAATATAATGCCTTTGTGTTTTACATTATTTAATATGCCGGCTTTTACGCCCGAATCACTAAATGGGACATTGTACCAGATATATCCGAAAGTAAGTAATCCTATAATGATAAGGCTTACAATTGTTATGAAGATTTTCTTTGCTGTCATAATAGTTTGATCTTATATTCTTAAAAACAACATGTAAGATGTTATGTTCATGAGGCAAAGATATTCATATTTTTAAACTATTTTTGTGTTGAGATATCAAAAGTGAACTTTATGAATGTAGAAGAATTGAGAGATTATTGCATCTCTGTAAAAGGGGCGTCAGAGTCTTTTCCATTTGATGAGAAAACCTTGGTATTTAAAGTTGTTGGGAAAATGTTTGCTTATATAGGACTTGAGCCTAAAGATGGGGTGTTTCGTGTCAATTTGAAATGTGACCCGGAAATGTCTGTGAGTTTAAGAGAGCAGTATCAGGGTGTGATACATGGAACGCATACAAAAGGATTGATGTGGAATCGGGTTTCCTTGAAAGAAGATGTACCTGACGATTTGATAAAAGAATTGATAAATTGTTCTATAAATGAGGTGATAAAGAAATTACCTATAAAGAAGCAAGAAGAATATAGAAATCTGTAAAAAAAAGATAACATGATTATAAAGAGTGCCGAATTTCTGATTAGTAATACCGATTATAAGAAATGTCCTGACGATGGGAAGCCTGAATATGCCTTTATTGGCCGTTCAAATGTAGGTAAGTCATCTCTTATCAATATGCTGACAAATAGGAAAGGGCTTGCTATGACTTCATCCAAACCAGGCAAGACACAATTGATAAATCATTTTGTTATAAATAATGAGTGGTATCTGGTCGATTTGCCCGGATATGGCTTTGCTCAGCGAGGTAAAGACGGGCGTGAGCAAATACGGAAGATCATTGATAGTTATATATTGAAGAGGCAGGAACTAACTTGTTTGTTCCTTTTGTTGGATTGCCGTCACAAACCTCAGAAGATAGATATTGAGTTTATGAATTGGCTTGGAGAAGAAGGCGTGCCTTTTGTTATCGTTTTTACTAAAATAGATAAATTGAGTAAAGGAGCCTTGACCAAGAATGTGGAAGCGTATATTGATTCATTAAAAGAAGTATGGGAGGAAATTCCACCGGTTTTCTATACATCAGCAGAGCACAGGCTAGGCGCTGATGATATCCTTAATTATATAGAGCAGATAAATAAAGATATAGTAAAATAGTAATGAAAACAAAGTCGGAGAATCAGCCTAAATTCATGAAAAAAGCCATAAAATTGGCTGAAAAGAGTGTTGTTAAAGGAGGAGGCCCATTTGGTGCTGTAGTTGTAAAGGATGGGGTAATCGTTGCTCAAGGACACAATTGTGTGACCCTTCATAATGACCCTACAGCTCATGCTGAGGTTACTACTATTAGGAAAGCTTGTAAAAAACTAGGAACTTTCGATTTATCGGGATGTGAAATTTATACATCCTGCGAACCATGTCCTATGTGTTTGGCCGCTATATATTGGGCGCATATAGATAAAATATACTATGGCTGTACCAAAGAGGATGCAAAAGAGATTGGTTTTGATGATTCATTTATATATGATCAAATTGATCTGAAGCCGGAAAAGAGATCTATTCAAGCGATACATTTCATGCGTAAAGAATCTCTTGAGGCTTTTCGTCTATGGAATGAGAATGATAACAGAATTAATTATTAATATTAGAGATAATGATTGTTCCAGAAGTTATAGTAGAAAACGTTAATGATCCTAATCTTATCAAAGATATACTGAAAATTTTACCTGAAACTAGTATTGAACAAGTTAATTGGCCTGAATTGTATCCTTCGAACCCCATAGTTTATTTCAAAATAGCTCATAATAGGACGCATCTTTTTCTACAATACTTTGTAGAGGAGAATGAGATTTTAGCTAAGGTGGAGGAAGATAATGGAGCTGTTTGGACAGACTCGTGCGTAGAGTTTTTTATACAAATAAATGATTCTCCAAGTTACTACAATCTCGAATTATCATGTATAGGTAAGGCTTTGTTAGGTAATAGGATAGAGCGGAAGGATGTCGTCTATGGAAGCCCGGAGGTAATGTCCTCTATAAAGCGGTATCCCAGCCTTGGTTTGGAATCCTTCGATAATAGACAAGGATATTTTAAATGGGATTTACTGGTTGTAGTTCCTGTATCAGCATATTGGCAATCAGGATTGAAAACATTTAAAGGCTTAAATGCTCGTGGTAATTTTTATAAATGTGGGGATAATTTAACAGAACCTCACTATTTGTCATGGAGCCCAATATCTACTGAGAAACCTAATTTTCATGTGCCTCCATTCTTTTGCGAATTAATTTTTGAATGAAAATATACAAATTGAGCTAACATTCAAATTTATAGATAGATATGTCTTTTATTTTTATGTTAAAAAATCTTTCATCGAATACTTTTTTTTTTATCTTTGCATGCGTTGAAATTACAGATTTTCTGTAGTTTCTCTAAATATGGAATATATTTAAATTTTTATGAAAAATAATTTCTTCGATAGGTTCAAACCTAAAGAAAACAAATTCTTTCCTCTTATGAGCGATATGGCTCAGGTTATTCTGGCCGCATCGGATCTCATTATCGAATGTGTACAAGTAACAACCCACGCTGAAGCTGTAGAATACTACAAGCAGATTAAAGAACAAGAGCGTAAGGCAGACAGTATCCAAAACCAGATCTTCGAAGAGTTGAATGAGACTTTCATTACTCCTTTCGATAGGGAAGATATTAATCATCTGTCAGCCACAATGGATGATGTTACAGATTTGATTAATAGCTGTGCTAAGCGCATAATGCTTTACAGTCCAAAGGAGATGCCTGAAGCAGCTGCGAGATTGGCTATGTTTGTTCGTGAGTCTGCCGGATTTTTGGTTCAGGCGATAGACGAACTTGGGGTTTTGAAAAAAAGTACTGTAAACATTAAAGAATATTGTGAGCAGTTAGGTGTGATAGAGAAAAAGGCAGATGATGTTTATGAACATTTCTTGATCGATTTGTTTGAAAATGAAACAGATGCTATAGAAGTAATAAAACTGAAAGATATTCTTCACGAACTAGAGCGTGCTACTGATGCTGCTGAGGCAGTGGGTAAAATTATAAAAACAATGATTGTTAAGTACTCGTAATTAAAAAACTGAAATGACATTACTGATAATAATTATTGTCTTAGCCATAGTCTTCGATTTTATCAACGGATTTCATGATGCTGCTAATTCAATAGCGACCGTTGTTTCTACAAAAGTTCTTACTCCTACTCAAGCAGTTATTTGGGCTGCATTTTTTAATTTTGTCGCTTATTTTATTGCGAAATTTCTTATTGGAGGATTTGGTATTGCCGATACAGTATCTAAGACTGTAGATATGAGTTTTATAGCAAATCCCTCCCTTGTTATAATAGCCGGACTAGTCGCTGCTATCACATGGAATCTTATTACATGGTGGTTGGGTATCCCTTCTTCTTCTTCTCATACGCTTATCGGAGGATTTGCCGGCGCGGGTATTGCCGCTTCAGGATTTCAGGCTGTTCATGCCGGAGTGATAGGTGTTATAGCCTTGTTTATAGTTGTAGCACCACTCATAGGTATGGTCGGAGGAAATATGATTACGCTTATAACATTGCATTTGGTGAAAAAGATAAAGCCGGGAAAAGCTGACCGATGGTTCAAAAATTTACAACTTGTTTCATCGGCCTTGCTGAGTATAGGGCATGGATTGAATGACTCCCAGAAAGTAATGGGTATTATTGCTGCCGCATTAATCGCATTCTCTCAATCTAATCCGGATGTTCATCCTTGGCTCCAGATGAGTTCTATGAACGACATGCACGATTGGGTACCTCTTGTTTGTTTTACAGCAATTGCACTTGGAACAGTTTGCGGAGGATGGAAAATTATGAAAACAATGGGGAATCGGATAACAAAGATTACTCCTATTGAAGGATTTTGTGCCCAAACAGCAGGTTCGTTAACGTTATTTATTACTGAGATTCTTCATGTGCCGGTTAGTACAACGCATGTTATAACAGGTAGTATTATCGGAGTGGGATCGGTGAAACGCCTTTCAGCAGTACGCTGGGGTGTTACTAAAGATTTGCTGATTGCTTGGGTGTTGACTATACCCGTTAGTGCAGTGATGGCGATGTTAGTTTATCATGGCTTAAGCTTAATAGTTCAATGAGCTGTAATTAAAATTTAAGATAAATTGTAAGCGTGAGACGATAATTTTATCTCACGCTTATTTATTTAATATTTTCAGTCAATATAATTGTATTATACGTTGAAAAGCAGTATCTTTGCCCCGCTTTTTAGCAAGTATGTTTAACAAATTAATGATACTGATCAGGACTGGCGCCAGATCAAAATTGAATGATTGATAATTTAAAAAATGTACAACCGGTTGCTGATTTTGACTGGGATGCGTATGAACTTGGAGACTCTTATTCAGGTAAGAGCAAAGAAGAATTAGTAGAAACCTATGACCAGTCGTTGAATAAAGTAAATGACAAGGAAGTGGTAATGGGTAAAGTAACTGCTATGAACAAACGTGAAGTTGTTGTTAATATCGGTTACAAATCGGACGGAATTGTATCAATGAATGAGTTTCGCTACAATCCTGATCTGAAAATTGGTGACGAAGTAGAAGTATACATCGAGAGCCAAGAAGATAAAAAAGGACAACTTATCCTTTCTCACAAGAAAGCACGTGCTACACGCTCTTGGGATCGCGTTAACGAAGCTCTTGAAAAAGATGAAATTATTAAAGGTTACATCAAATGCCGTACTAAGGGTGGTATGATCGTAGACGTATTTGGTATCGAAGCTTTCTTGCCTGGATCTCAAATCGACGTGAAACCAATCCGCGACTATGATGTATTCGTTGGTAAAACAATGGAGTTCAAAGTTGTGAAAATCAATCACGAATTCAAAAACGTTGTTGTTTCTCACAAAGCTCTTATCGAAGCTGAACTTGAACAACAGAAGAAAGATATCATTTCGAAACTTGAAAAAGGACAGGTGCTTGAAGGTACAGTTAAAAACATCACATCTTATGGTGTATTTATCGACCTTGGTGGCGTAGATGGACTTATCCATATCACAGACCTATCTTGGGGACGTGTTCAACATCCGGAAGAAGTTGTTAAATTGGATGAGAAAATCAATGTCGTTATCCTTGATTTCGATGACGATAAGAAACGTATTGCTCTTGGCTTGAAACAATTGACTCCACATCCATGGGATGCTCTTAGCGCTGAACTTAAAGTTGGCGATAAGGTGAAGGGTAAAGTTGTTGTTATGGCTGATTATGGTGCATTTATTGAAATCGCTCCAGGTGTAGAAGGTTTGATTCACGTTTCTGAAATGAGCTGGGCTCAACACTTACGCAGTGCACAAGACTTTATGAAAGTTGGTGACGATGTAGAAGCTGTAGTACTTACTCTTGATCGTGACGAGCGTAAAATGTCTCTTGGTATCAAACAATTGAAACCAGATCCATGGGGTAATATCGAAGAGAAATATCCTGTAGGAAGCAAGCATACTGCAAAAGTTCGTAACTTCACTAACTTCGGTGTATTTGCTGAAATAGAAGAAGGCGTAGACGGGCTAATCCATATTTCAGATCTTTCTTGGACTAAGAAAATCAAACATCCTAGCGAAATGACTCAAATAGGAGCTGATATTGAAGTTCAGGTGCTTGAGATAGATAAAGAAAACCGTCGTTTGAGCTTAGGCCACAAACAACTTGAAGAAAATCCTTGGGATGTATTTGAAACTATCTTTACAGTAGGTTCTGTACATGAAGGAACGGTTGTAGAAATGGTTGATAAAGGTGCTGTAATCTCTCTACCTTATGGTGTTGAAGGATTTGCCACTCCTAAGCATTTAGTGAAAGAAGATGGTTCTCAAGCTAAAGTTGATGAGAAATTAGACTTTAAGGTAATAGAATTCAACAAAGACTCTAAGAGAATTATTGTTTCTCATAGCCGTGTGTTTGAAGATGAAAAACCAGAGGCTAAAGAAGCAGCAGCAGATAAGAAAGCAAAGAAAACAGCCAAGAAAGAAAAAGAAGATACAGTTGTTCAATCTTCTAACGTAGAAAAAACTACACTAGGAGATATCGAAGAATTGGCTGCTTTGAAAGAAAAACTTTCTGGAGGTGAAGCTTAATAAGAAGTAAATATCTTATTCAAGATAGGAAGAGGCAACTAATCGGTTGCCTCTTTTTTTGTTTATAAACGAATTTTATTTATATATATGTTGTAACCTTTTCTTTAAATTAGCGTATAACTATTATAAGGCTTATCACATAAATTGACATACTATGAAATCATGCTTTTCTATGCTTTTTATAAGTGTATTATTTATTATTCCTATCAAGTCTCAGGAAAGAGTATTAACTGACACCGAGAAAATATTAGGTCTATCTCGTTTGTGGGAAGGGGTGAGATCTAATTTCGTATATTACGACCAGCTTAAGCTCGATTGGGACAGTCTGTATGAGATCTCTATATCTAAAGTATTAGAAATCAAAGAGACTTATGTTTATCTGAAAGAGCTGGAGAGTCTGGCTGCATCCGTAAAAGACGGACATACCTATGTATACCATAGGGGTGATATTCCTCGAGAGGATAGGATAACACCTGCACCTTTTACAACCCAATTTGTTGAGGGTAAAGTATTGGTAGATAAGATATGGAGTTCGTCCCTTATAGATAAGGGTGTGAAGCGAGGTACGGAAGTAGTATCTATAGATGGGATAGATGTTGTTACATATGCCGAAGAAGTGCTAGGGAAATATATTCCAAGCTCAACACCTCAATGGCTGTATCACAATACTTTCTCCAACTATGAACTTACAAAAGGAAGGAGAACTATACCTATAACCGTTGGTTTTAGAGAAAAGAATAAAAACATAACTATTTCGATAGACCGTAATATGATATGGGATATACAAAAAAAAGAAAGAGCGAAAAATAATGGTAAAGATATAGAAGAGGAATATTATAGTATAAAATATGAGCTGTTGGACAATAATATTGGCCTATTGACTATCAAAGATTTTATGAGTGATTCCATGAATGACGATTTTGATAAGATATATGAAAATCTTCTTACTTCCGATGGATTGATTATTGATATACGTAATAATGGAGGAGGTAATTCATCTCGTGCCGATTATATACTCCGACATCTTATAGACAAGCCAATAGAGTCAAGCAAGTGGAGTAGTAGAATGTACATTCCGACTCATGCCTCGTGGAACTATCCGGCAGAATGGTATAGCGGAACTTCGAAAGCATTGGCTCCTATTGACAAAGAGATATATAAAAAGCCGGTAATGATCTTAATCAATGCCGGGACATTCTCTTCTGCAGAAGACCTTAGTGTGAGATTTAAGTCTGCAAAACGTGGCTTGATTGTCGGTTCACCAACAGGAGGCAGTACTGGGAATGGTGTTCGGATCACCCTGATTGAGGGGTTGGCTTGGGCTAATATTTGTGCAAGAAAAGATGTAGCCCCAGATGGAACTGTTTTCGTTGGCGTGGGAGTCTTGCCGGATATAGAAGTTCATCAAACGAAGAACACTTTTCTTTCGGATAGGGATATTGTGTTGGAAAAGGCAGTCGATCAGATAAAATCTAATCTTAGTGGAAAGTAACACACCCTATTGGTTTATTTATAAAAGTCATACTCAATTATCTATACCTAAGGTGATTGTATTGCTGTTTAGAGTAGTGAAAAGTTACACATGAAAAAGTATAAAAAATCTGTTACTTTTGTTACCTTTTATTTGTAATGGTTTGATAATTAAAAGACAATGTTTACTTCTTGAATATCAGATATACAGCAGCAATAAGGAATACAAAAGCTAACAGATGATTCCATTTTAAAGCCTCTGTTTTAAAAGCTAGAGTGCTGAATAATACAAATACTACAAGTGTAATTACTTCTTGTATTATTTTTAGTTGCATCAGGGAAAATGGTCCTCCATTACCTTCAAAACCTAATCGGTTTGCCGGAACCTGAAAGCAATATTCGAAAAAGGCGATTCCCCAGCTAATAAATATAATGCCGAATAATGGTAAGGCTGCAAACCATGAGTATTCTTTAAGCTTTAAATGTCCATACCAGGCAAATGTCATAAATATATTGGATGCAATAAGTAGTAAAACTGTATAGAGACCTGTTAAATTCATATTCTGATAAATTATCAATTTCAAAATTTGCACCGCAAAAGTAAAGCAAATTTTTGTATTCGAGTTATCTTAAAATTTAAATTCTTATCTTTGAAATCATTTATTTTCATGGTATAGCTTATGAAAACATTCGTTCTATAT
>NZ_JAEPKU010000046.1 GCF_016652235.1 Dysgonomonas sp. Marseille-P4677 | reverse complement strand
ATATAAGGTAAACTGAAGTTTTATAAAAGCGTACTCAAGTGTGTGCGCAAACACCTATACGAGTTATTTAATAAAAATAAGAAATACTAATACCAATAGAAAAAGCTAATCCAGATTCATATTATGTCCTTAAAAATCTAAACTATGGAAAATATCGGAGAAAAATACTGCCTTAAAGTTAAGAAGTAAAATCAATATTTATTTTACTCATTCACAATTAATGAATTGTTAGTTCATCCAAAATCTTTAATCTTATGAAAAAAACGCCAAAACTTTTTAAGGATTGTAGGCAAAACAATCTTTTCCTGAAAATGATGAATTTATACATTGTACTGTTATCCTTCAGTATCGGTACTGTATATTCTGCAAATACACATTCACAGACAGTTAACTTAACTTTAAATGTAAAAGATGCTACTCTGGAAAAATTATTTACAGAAATAGAAAACTCGACAGAGTATGTTTTCTTTTACAAGAAAGATATTCTGAATGAAGAGAGAATATCAGTTCAAGTTGAAAATAAGAATCTAGAGGAAATATTAAACAGTGTGCTGATTCCTCGTAATATGAACTATCATATCAAAGGGAAACAAATAATAGTTGTCAAGAACAATCAACTGAGACCTGAATTATCAGAACTTCAACAGAAACCGCCTCACAGGGTTAAGAGGCGAATACTCGACAATGCCGGAGAACCTTTGATCGGAGTATCAATAGTACAAAAGGGAACTACTTCAGGAACAATAACCGATGTGAATGGATATTTTACAATTAATCTGCCTGATGAGAATTCCACTCTTGTTATATCTTACATTGGTTACGTAACTCAAGAAATTTCAGTAAAAGGAAGGATCGAATTTAATATAGTTTTAAATGAAAGCACTGCCGCATTAGAAGAAGTAGTTGTAATAGGATATGGAGTTGTTAAGAAAAAAGATTTGACAGGTTCCGTTGGACAATTATCATCTGAACGGACTAAGGACCTGAAAGTATCAGATGCAACACAAGTAATGGCCGGACAGATCGCCGGGGTACAAATACAACAAATCGGTGGAACTCCCGGACAAGGTGCAACTATCAGAGTACGTGGTTCAGGCTCTATATCAGCTTCAAGCTCTCCTCTATATGTAGTCGACGGATATCCTTTGGGAGATCAAAACCTAAACTCTGTTAATCCTAATGATATTGAATCTATCGAGGTTTTAAAAGACGCATCGGCAGCGGCTATTTATGGCTCGCGGGCAGCTAATGGCGTCGTTCTTGTTACTACTAAATCGGGGAAAGCAGGAAAAGTAAATGTCAATCTCGATATGTATTATGGTTTCCAGAATGTAACAAAAAAGATGGATATGCTAGATGCCCAAGAATTTGCTATGATTAGTAAAGAAGCATTTAATAACAACTATGTTGACAGAGTAGCAGGAGCAAAGGCTAGCGATCCTTTAAGCTCCCGGCCGGCAGGAAATCGATATCGCTATCCGGCTATATATGATGATGCTAGTGCAATGGCTGCTATAGGAGCAGGAACAGACTGGCAAGATGAGATATTCAGATCTGCCCCTATTCAAAATTATCAGTTAACTGTTACGGGTGGAGATCAAAAAACAAAATATATGTTTTCCAGTGGATATTTTGGTCAAGATGGGATTATTATAGGCAGTGACTTTAATCGATTTTCAGCCCGAGCAAAAGTAGATACAGACTTCAATAAATGGCTGAAAGTAGGAATTAATCTGGCTCCGTCATATATGAATTCAAAAAAAGTGGGCCGTGGACATTGGGCTAGCGATGGTGTTGTCAATGCTGCTTTATCTACATCAGCAATTGTTCCTGTATATAAGGAAGATGGAACATATGCATCTCAGGCGATGTATGCTGTTGCCGGCGACGGACTCACAGGCGTACCTAATGCTGTAGCTTTGGCCAATGGAATTAAAGATGAAAATACAAACCTACGTTTGTTTGGTAATATGTATGCAGAATTTTCATTAATGAATAATCTGAAAGTGAGAACTACTTTGGGTGCTGACTTCAAAGAATGGAGAAACAACTATTTTCGCCCATCTACAGTTCCTAAAAATGGGGTGGAAGCTCCTCTTCCTTCTACAGACAGAAAAGCTACAGCCGAAGCTTTTGAGATATTCAACTGGTTAAATGAAAATACAGTATCTTATTCAGGCACTTTCGGGCTACACGAATTAGATGCTGTAGCAGGATTTACACTACAAAAAAATAAATATTCTCAAAATAAATCGGAAGGATCTGATTTCCCGGACGATATTATACAAACAATCAACAATGCAAAAGTAAAAACCGGGACTTCGGATATGAATGAGTGGTCTATGGTATCATATTTGGCACGTGTTAATTACAGGTTTAACAATCGCTATTATCTGACAGCCTCTATTCGTTCCGATGGTTCTTCCCGTTTTGGAAAGAACAACCGTTACGGTTATTTCCCTTCCGGATCTGTAGCGTGGAGAATTTCTCAGGAAGATTTTATGAAAGGAATAACATGGATCGACGACCTTAAAATCAGAGCAAGCGTTGGTCTTACAGGTAATAACAACATCGGTAATTATAATGCTATAGGTACGATGAGTACCCAAAACTATGTGTTAGGTGCCGGAACCGGCAATGTGGTGACTGGTGCTGCACAAAAAAGTATTTCGAATGCAGACTTAACATGGGAAAAAACAAAACAATTCGATGCGGGAATTGAGTTGAATATACTTAAAAATCGACTTTCATTTGTTGTAGATGTTTATAAACGTATAACTACGGATCTGTTACTTAATGTGGATATTCCTACAATAACCGGATTCAAGAATGCTTGGCGTAATATTGGAGAAATGAATAACAAAGGATTAGAGTTTGGTATTAATAGTATGAATGTAATGAATAAAGATTTTACATGGAGTACAAACTTCAATATATCGACCAATACAAACAAAGTGATCAAACTTGGCCCAACAGGTGATCCCATACAAAGTGACGGCGGAGCCGGAACGACTCACATAACTATGATAGGAGAGCCTATTGGAAGTTTTTATGGCTATAAACAAATAGGCGTATATATGAATGCCAACGATTTGGCAAACAGTCCTCATATGTCTGACTCACACGTAGGAGATGTTAAGTTTGCTGATGTTGACGGAAGTGGTTCTATAGATGCAAACGACCGTACTATTATTGGAAGTAACATGCCTGATTTTGAATGGGGAATGATGAATCAAGTCACTTATAAAGGTTTCGATCTAAGTGTATTGATTCAAGGAGTTCAAGGACGTGATGTATTACACCTCGGAAAGCGTTTCTATACGCAGATGGAAGGAAATCAAAATCAGATGAAGGAGGTTCTTAACAGATGGCAATCTGAGTCGAATCCCGGAGATGGCTGGACTCCTCGTGCAAATTCTCTAACTACAGGACAAAACAATGTGGTTTCATCTCGTTGGGTAGAAGATGCCTCTTTCATACGTATCAATAACCTGACTTTAGGATATACATTGCCTCTTAATTTGGCCAATAAACTCACTGCACAACGAGCCCGTGTCTATATGTCCATCCAAAATTTAGCTACAATAACTGATTATAGTGGATATAATCCTGAAACAAGCTTTCAGGAAGACAGTGTATTAGCTCCCGGCACCGACTATGGTGCATATCCATTAGCTCGGAGTTTCACTTTTGGAGTAAATGTAACATTCTAATAAATAACTTAATATATGATTATTATGAAAAATATATATAAATTATTATTACTATCAGGTATCTGCATAAGCTTGACATCATGCGATGGTTTCTTGGATTTACAGCCAAAGACCGAGTTGTCTGTTGATCAGTATTACAAGACGCCGGAACAATTTACAGCTGCTGTTAATGGAGTTTATTCGGCATTACAGGAAGGCAGTCTATATGGAAATTGGTATGTAATGTCAGAGATCCCTTCAGATAATACACGCAATGCTCTGTCAGGTTCGGTTACAGATCAGGATGAATTCGACAAATTCTATATTCGTACCACTAATCCTTATATTGCAGATTTCTGGAATAAATGTTATGATGCGATAAACAGATTAAATACAATCTTAGGACGAATTGATAATATCTCTATGGACGATAATCTGAAAGAGAGATACAAATTAGAATGTAAATTCTTAAGAGGATTACTGTATTTCAATTTGGTTCGTGTATATGGTGATGTTCCTTTAGTTTTAAAGGAAATTACAATAACAGAGTCATACGATTACGCCCGTGAAAGTAAAGACAAAGTATATACTCAGATAGTAGCTGACCTGACCGAGGCTGAAAAACTTCCAAAATCGTATTCAGCCTCAGACATAGGACGTGCAACTTCAGGTGCAGCTAAGTCTCTTTTAGGAAAAGTATATCTTACACTCAATAATTACACCGATGCTGAGAAGAAATTATTAGAGGTAATAAACAGTGGAGAATATTCTTTACTCGAAAACACAGCAGGCTCATTAAATATAGATGGATATGCAAATGTGTTTAATGCTAATAATCATAATAGTAAAGAAGCTGTTTTTGAGGTCCAATTTAAGAAAGGGGGGTATGGAGAAGGAAACAATTTCCCGAATTCGTTTGCACCTGAAAATTCAGGAACAAGTGTAATTTCTGTTGGTGGATCTGGTGGAAATAATGTGCCGGAACTAGAAATGTACAATTCCTATGGTGCGGGAGATTTACGCCGTGACTTTTCAATGAGATTGGGTTATATCAATAATAAAACAAGCAAATGGGTTGATTCGCGCTATGTTAGTAAATATTTCGACACTCCATATCAGGATGGAGACTCGAATAATAATTTCCCTGTAATACGATATGCAGACGTCTTATTAATGTACGCCGAAGCTTTGAATCAAAATGGAAAGACTGCTGAAGCTTGCATATATCTCAATAAAATACGTCGTCGTGGATATGGATACCAAACGACAGAAACGACCCCTATAGATATCAATACTACCGATAAGAATATATTCTTCTTGGCTGTAGAGAACGAGCGTAGAGCAGAACTTGCTTTTGAAGGGCATCGTTGGTTCGATCTGGTTCGTACAGGTCGTGCAATTGAAGTACTAAAATCGAAAGGATATAAATTGAATGATACAAATTTAATTTGTCCTATACCTCAAAAACAAATTGATGTGAACCCTAAACTCTCGCAGAATAATTATAAAATAGAACCGAAATAATCTCATTGTAGGTAGGAAGAATATACTATGAATTGGAGTATGTTCTTCTTTGCCTTTTTTAAGATATAATCAATATGAAATATTATTTAATAGGAGTCGTCTTTTTATTAGCATCATGTGCCGAACAGCAGGTTAATTATCAAAAATATGTAAACCCACTAATAGGAACCGACATAAGAGTAGTTGAAGGAAAAGATAAAAATTCGACAGAAGAACGAGGCCAAAATATGCCAGCAGTAGGTGCCCCGCATGGAATGACAAACTGGGTGGCACAAACTCAGGCTTCGGAAAAAAAATGTTATCCCCCTTACTATTATTATCAACATACGATACAGGGATTCAGAGCCAGTCATTGGATGAATGGATCTTGCACTCAAGACTATGGAAGTGTAACCATTATGCCTATGACGGGCAGACTAGAGATCGACCCAGAAAAGAGAGCTTCTGCATTTAAGCATACAAATGAGATTGCAACCCCTTCTTTCTATAGTGTATTACTTGACAACTATGACATCCAGGTTGAAATGACCGGACTATCGCGAAGTGGAATACTTAGTTTCGATTATAAAAAGGCCGAGGACCGTTATATTATAATTGAACCTAATAGTGATGAAGGTGAAGGATATATCGAAATAGACTATCAGAAAAAAGAAATTACAGGATACAACCCCGTGCACCGCATCTATCAAGGATATGGACAACCAGCCGGATTTAGTGGACATTTTGTAATACAACTTAATGCCGACATTGAGCAGTTTGGAGTATGGCAAGGAGATTCTATAATAGAAAAAGGAAGTAAGGCGCATGGCAAAAAAAGTAAAGTAGGCGCATGGATAAAGCTCAATTCTTCAACGACTGATAAAGTATTTGCAAAAATAGGAACATCTTTTACTTCGGTAGATAATGCCCGTAAAAACCTTGAAACCGAAATTCATGGATGGGATTTTCCGAGAGTCCGCAACGAATCGTCTAATACTTGGAATAAAACTCTGGGGCAGGTTGTCGTCACAGGAAATAAGGAAAGTGATAAAGTACGGTTTTATACAGCTTTGTATAATGTACATTTTCTGCCAAGAACATTTAGTGATGTAGATGGTTCTTATTCGGCATTCGATGGCAATAAAAAAACAATGAAAGCTGAGGGTTTTACCTATTATTGCGATTTTTCAATGTGGGATACTTTCAGAGCTGTTCATCCGCTATTTTCCATCCTTAATCCTACACGAAATGGAGACATGGCACATTCACTGGTATTAAAAGGACAGCAAGGCGGATGGCTTCCTATATTCCCAGCATGGAACAGTTATACAGCTGCAATGATTGGCGATCATTGTTTGTCGATGCTTGGAGATGCCATAATAAAAAATACTCCCGGATTTGATTACGAAGAGGCGTACTTCCTGATGCGCAAAAATGCTTTTGAAGCTAATCAGGATCATCAAAGCTATATCGGTGGAAAGGGGCGAAGAGCGATGGATTCTTATCTGAAATACAACTATATTCCGTTGGAAGATGAAGTTTTGGACGCATTTCACAAAAGAGAACAAGTCTCCCGTACTCTGGAATATACATATGATGACTTTGTATTATCTCAGGTAGCAAAGAAACTAGGAAAAACCGAGGACTATAATATATTGCAAGAAAGAGCTAAAAACTATAAAAATGTGATAGACCCTGAAACTGGATTTGCCCGAGGACGTTACACTGATGGTAAATGGATTTCTCCATTCGATCACACCAAATTTGTATCCTATATATGTGAGGGAACCCCTTTTCACTATACATGGTATGTGCCACACGACATTGAGGGGCTGACTAATATTATAGGTAAAGAAAGAGCGATTAGCCATTTGGACACCTTCTTCGAAGATGGATATTACTGGCACGGAAATGAGCCTTGCCACCATGTGGCTTATTTATTTACATATTTGGGAGAACCTTGGAAAACACAAAAATGGGTACACGAAATTATTAATAAAGAATATTTCAATTCTCCCGATGGTCTTTCCGGGAACGATGATGCAGGACAAATGTCTGCCTGGCTAGTTTTTAGCATGATGGGGTTTTATCCTGTATGTCCCGGCATGCCATATTATGTAATAGGAAGTCCTACTTTCGAAAATATAGAGATCAATCTTGAAAATGGGAAACAATTTAAGATAGAGGCCAAGAATATTTCGGAAAACAATATTTATATACAATCGGCAACTCTCAATGGAAAATCATACAATAAAAGTTACATTCTCCACTCTGATATAATGAATGGAGGTACATTATCTTTTCAGATGGGAAATACCCCCAACAAACAATGGGCTTCTTCTCCTGAATCGGTGCCGTTTTCTTTAGGATCGAAATTATCTATGTAAAAAACTCTATTATGTAAATATGAAAAGGTAAAATAATCTAAAAAAAAGAAGTTCACAAAATCTCTTCGTAAACTTCCCTCCCATTTTTGCAAACATTCCAACACAAAATCAATCATAGTTTAAATAGTCAAGAGAGGCTTTATCTGAGGAGGAATCTAGAATCCTCCTCATTTTTACGATATTGCCTCTCTTTGGATAATATCTAGTCATTCTGACACTATCGTGATGTAAAACTATATACAAAACACCACTTATCAATGTCATTTTGACAAAATTAAGGTTAATGATTTGTTACGAATTGATAAATATCGAAAAAAGAAATTTCTCTCATCCCCATTATTTATGAAGAACTACTTTACTTCTAATACTATAGAACTCTTTATATCAGCCGAAGATGTACCACAATGTAATGTAAACTTATCTGATTCTACAACCCAACTATGAGCTTTATCATCAAAAAAGGCTAAATCCCTGACCGGAAGTGTCAATTCTACGGTTTTGCTTTCTCCTGATTTTAAGTAAACCTTTTTAAATGCTTTTAGTTCTTTTGCTGGACGTACCAACGATGGTTTGTTCTGGGATGCATAAAGCTGAACAGACTCAGCTCCGTCTATACCTCCATTATTACTAAGAGTAAAAGATACTTTTATTATATCATCCTTTGAGTATTCTTTTTTATCCGTTGTTATTTTACCATAGTCAAAAGTTGTGTATGACAAACCATATCCAAAAGGGAATAATGCCGGAATCTTTTTTGTATCGTGCCAACGATAACCAACTAAAATATCTTCTTTATAAACTTGCCTGATGCTATCTCCCGGATATGATATTGCTCCAAACGAAATAGCGCCATTATCTTCAAGTTTTCTCGGAATACTAAAAGGTAATTTACCTGAAGGATTTACATCGCCTGAAATAACATTTGCAGTAGCATTTCCTGCTTCGGAGCCAAGATACCATGATTGTATAAGAGCAGGAACCTTATCAAGCCATGGCATAGCAACAGCATTTCCACTTATTAATATAACTCCTGTATTTTTATTTATCTTCAACAAGTCTGCTATTAATTCATTCTGTCCGAAAGGCAGATCATAACTTATGCGGTCGGCTCCTTCACAATCTTGCTGGAAGCTCTTATTCAATCCTCCAATAAAGAGGACAACGTCTGCATCCTTAGCTAAAGCCAAAGCTTCTCTTTTTAATGAATCTGTATTATACGGAGATGGTATGAAATTATCATAAACACTAGGACCTGATCCATATCCCATAGTATAGAAGACTTTATCGGCTCCATATTTAGCTTTCAATCCCTCTAATGGAGAGACTTCTTTTTTCACTTTCAACTCGGAAGATCCCCCTCCTACTGTCAAGGAGCGTGTTGCGTTTTCACCAATAACTACAATCTTTTTGTAACGATCTTTTACAATAGGAAAGAAATTGTTTGTATTCTTCATCAATACGATTCCTTCTTCTGCTATTTTGCGACTAATCTCGGCATGTTCCTGAGTAGCAAAACTTCCAAAAGGACGTTTTCGATCCATATTAGTCCTGAAATTAAGGCGAAGGACTCTACGTACCTTATCATCAAGGGTAGATATTGGCAACTCACCCTTTTCAATCATTTTTAAATACGGTTTAGACAGATAATAATTATCATAAGCAAAGCTTTCTCCCCATGTTAATCCGTTAGTCCATGTTCCCATCTCCACATCAAGGCCATAAAGTGCAGCTTCGCGAGTATCATGGGCACTACCCCAATCTGTAACTACTATTCCATCATATTTCCATTCGCCTTTCAAGATCTGATCGATCAATCTTTCGTGGTGACTACAGTATTGACCCCGGTATTTATTGTACGATCCCATGACAGTCCAGACTCCACCAGCCATCACACCTGCCTTAAATGCAGGTAAATAGATTTCATAAAGCGCCCTATCGCTTATTTCAACATCTATATGACCTCTCCACAACTCTTGATTATTTAATGCAAAATGTTTTAAACATGCCGATACACCGTTCTGCTGAACACCTTTTATATAAGGAACAACCATTTTGGATGCCAGATAAGGATCCTCTCCCATATATTCGAAGTTGCGTCCATTCATAGGCGTACGGTAAATATTTACCCCCGGACCTAAAATTATATCTTTCTTTCTGAAACGGGCTTCCTCTCCTACTGCATTCCCGTATTTCATAGAAAGTTCGGGATTGAAAGTCGCAGCTAGACAAGTCAGGGCCGGAAAAGCTGTACAGGAGTCATTTGTCCATCCGGCATGATTCCACGTATCCCAATCTATTTCCATTCGAACTCCATGCGGCCCATCACTCATCCATATTTCAGGGATACCCAGACGAGGAACCCCCGGCGTACTGAATTTAGACTGAGCGTGTATCATTGCAATCTTCTCTTCAAGAGTAAGTCTTGACAAAGCATCCTCGACACGGACTTCTATCGGTTTACTATCATCTAAATAAAGGGGTATTGGTATATTCTGTGCCTTCATCTGAAGCGCAAATAACCCGATCAATCCATAAAGAATTAATTTTTTCATGTGTTTGTTGTTTATTTATTTAATATAAAATCCTAATCTGAGCTATATCTTGCGTATTCATTACCAATAATAAAAAGCCTCCTTCTATCTTATAATCCTTTACACCCGATACAAGAGTTGTTTCTTCTGGCAATTTTAGTCGAACTGCATTCTTTGTTGTTGCTTTAACTTCAATGTTATTTACTTTTCCATCTTTCCAATCAAAATCAACCTCTGCTCCTCCTCTTGCCTTAAGTCCCTTTACCGAGCCATTCTTCTATCCGGCAGGAACTGATGGATATTGCCACTTATTCTGAGACCCAGCCTTTCCCGATAAGAGTGTTGAAAGCAGACATGAAGCGTAAATAATAAGTCCTTTTTTCATGGTCTATTATATGTATTGACTTTTTTTTATGTAATGTTTTCCGATAGACTATTTAAGTATATCTACAATCCATTAAGGTCAGAGTTTTCTCAACACGAAGTTATGTCTTTACGTCTTTCAGTCCTACTCTATATGTTTACAATAAAGACTCATTTAGGTTCGATAAAGAGGTAGATTTGTTAACATTCAGGGGTTCTTTTGATTTCACACCTCTCCTGAAGCCTTCTTTTTATACTCATTTGGTGTTGTTCCAAATTCTTCCTTAAAATATTTTCTAAAATATTTGGGATCGTTAAATCCAACTTGAAATGCTATTTCATTTACAAACATTTGGCTTTTTTCCAATAAATCTGCAGCACGCTTTAACCGAATAAAACGTATAAATTCGGATGGTGTTTTATCGGTCAAAGCTAATATTTTCTTATAAAAATACACTCGACTCATACCCATCTCTTTACATAAATCCTCAACTAAAAAATCAGCATCACCTATATTTTTCTCTACAATGGTTACTGCCTTTTTGACAAACTTCTCATCCATAGTAGTTATCTCAATATCGCTAAGAGAAACATCTATTTTTTTCTTAAAGCTGCTATGCAAAACCTTCTGTTTCTCTATAATCTTTGCTATTTTTAATCTCAGCATATCTATATTGAACGGTTTAGATATATAATCGTCTGCTCCAGCCTCAATACCTTCATATTTGTTTTCTTCCGATGATCTTGCTGTTAATAATATGATAGGAATGTGAGAGGTTCTAATATCATTTTTCACCTTACGACAAAATTCATATCCATCTATTTTAGGCATCATTACATCGCACAGTATAATATCAGGTAACTGATCTAAAACAATGCTATAGCCTTCTTCACCATCATTGGCTGTAACGATTCTATAATTCTCGACAAAGAGACTTTTTACAAATTCACAAAAATCTTCATTATCATCAACAATAAGAAGCAACGGCAGATTCATTTTCTGTGCATAGACATTCTCTGCATCTCTATTCTCCACTGAAGCTTTTATATTATTACTTTGTCCGGCATGTATTATATCCTGATTACTTAATTCTTTATATGTAGTATTATTAATCGGAATTAATACAGTAAAGACAGACCCTTTACTCAGGCTACTTTCTACCGATATATCGCCATTATGTAATTTCACATATTCACTAACCAAATGCAAGCCCACTCCGGCACCACCCGACTGAGTACTTCTTTCAGTATTTTCGATTCTGAAGAAGCGTTCGAAGATTTTATCTTTGTATTGAGGTTCAATACCAATTCCTGTATCTGAAACTTTAATACATAGTCGCTTGGTCGGTACATTTTCATTATTCTGAAACAATTCACTCACGCTGATACTAACATCGATATGCCCTTCCTCTGTATATTTGAAAGCATTGGATATTAGATTCGATATGATCTTATTCATCTTCTCTTTATCGAATTCCATTTGCAGTTCTTCGAGATAGGTTGTAAATGTTAGCTTGATGGATTTCTCCATCGCTAAAGAAGAAAAAGACTGGCAAATGTCGCGAGTAAATGAGATAACATCACCTCGAGATACATTGAGTACCATTTTATTAAGATCGAACTTTCGGAAATCAAGTATATCATTTACCATACTTAATAAACTAAGTGCATTCTTATACATAATGCTTAATGTTGCCTTTTGATCTTCCGATACCGGAGATTTCAATAACTTTTCAAGAGGTGTCAATATTAGAGTTAATGGTGTTTTAAACTCATGGCTTATATTAGTGAAGAACTTGAATTTAAGTTCATCCACCTCATGTATTTTATTTACTTCTAATATTCTTTGAGCCTGCTCGTATTCTGCTCTTTGCTTATTTAATTTATATTTCAGATACCACCTGATGATGGCAGTAATAACTATGATATAAATAAGATAGGCCCACCAAGAAAGCCAAAATGGAGGGTTAATCGTAATTTTTAATACGATTGGAGTTTCTGCCCATACATTATCATCATTGCTGGCATATACCAAGAGTCGATATGTTCCTGGATTTAGATTAGAATAAGATGCCGCCCCTACACCATCTGTTATCTCTGTCCATTTATTATCGAGCCCATCCAGCATATATCTGTATCTACTCTTTTCGGGATGAATAAGATTTAATGCCGAAAATAAAATAGTGAAGTTGGTTTCTCCATAATTTAAAGTTATTTCCTTCAGATTAGTGATCGATTCTTCTATAATTATCCTACCATCATATTCAATATTAGGTCGTATGATCTGATTCTCTATAAGCAAGTCTGTAAACAAAGGAGCAGGCATGCGTTTATTGAACACTATATCCCTTGGATTAAAGCAAGTATAACCATTTATAGTCCCAACATAGATTAGACCTTCTTTATCTTTGAAAATAGCATTCTGATTACAGGTAGAACTTGGCAAGCCATCTTTAACATCGAATAAAGCAATTGTATAAGCTAAAGTGTTATTCTCAAATTTGCAGTACATACAAGCGAGCCCTTGGCGGGTTCCGACCCATATATTTCCATCATTATCCTCTATTAGAGAAACAACCTCCTCGTTTACAAGTCCATTATTTGCTGTTATCCATGTGATCTGTTTCTTATATGGATTATAAATATTTACTCCTCTGTTAGTAGCTATCCAGAGTAAACCTCTTGAATCTTGAATAAGATTGTTTACGCCAAGATTTGTCAATGAATCTATTAGAGTCTGATCCGAGAAATAATGTGATATTTGTTTTTTATCTTTATCAATAATACTTACACCCTGATCCGTACCCAAATATATATTCTTCAACGGATCTGTATACATAGAAAGAACATAGTCTGATAGCATTCCTACATTATTATCAATATTATAATGAGTGAAAGTTTGTCTCTCAGAGTCTAATTTATCTACTCCACCACCTAATGTTCCGATCCACAAATTATGATCGTTATCCTCGGCCAAGCCATAAACACTCCTGCTAGATAATGAATTCGCATTGTTCTCATTTATTTGATAACGTTTAAAGCCACTTCCATTATATGCATTCAGACCGCCTAAAAAAGTTCCAATCCATAAGATGTTTCTGTGATCTTCGAAAATAGAAGTAATGATATCTGATGAGATACTTGTCGGATCAGACGCATTATTTCTGAATATTCGAGATTCGCCAGTCTTTGTATTATACATTACTAAACCGCGACCATTGGTTCCGATCCACAAATTATTGTTTCCATCTTTATACAAACTATTACAATCAAAGGTTTCAGCATTCTGATTAGAAGTATAATACAAAGGATTCTTCTTAAATTTAAACATATTGGGATGATAGTAAGAAATTCCTTTTTTATATGTTCCAGCCCAGACAACACCGTCTTGATCACAAAACAAACTTATTATAGTATTCTGACTAATAGAGGTTTCATCATATATATTATTTTTCAGTACCGATATGATCTGCTTTTTCTTATCCAAAACATTAATTCCTCCATGGTCTGTTCCTATCCAGATAAAACCATCTTTGTCCTGAATGATGGCTCTCACAAAGCTACTGGACAGAGATGGCTTTGTTCCGGTATCAAGAAATTTCCATTGTTTTTCTTTTATATCATAACATCCCGCACCTTTATCTGCTATTCCGGGATATATCCATAAATCATTATCTGAATCGATAAAAAGAGATTTTATTATTGTAGAACTCTCATCTTTATCTCTAAAATAAGTGTTACATATATCAACAATTCCTATATTCATATTCAAGCGTTCGACAACTCCGTCCTGATGCAAAACCCAAATATAGTTTTCTGATATTTGCATCCCTTTAATTTCAGACAATCTCAAAGTCGTTGAATTATCGGCTTGTTTATACCATGTTATTTCGTGTGTTTGTGCATCATATCTATATATCCCTTTACCCCGATAATAAGCATAAAAGTTTTTTTGATGATCTATTTCTATAATAGTGGGAGAAGCCGGTAGTTTCATTTTAGTAATAAGGGAATCTGTATTAAGGATAAACCTTTCAGATTTCCAATCATATACAGTATAAGAACCTGATAATAACCATAGATTACCATCTACATCTTCCTGTATATCAGTAAATCTATCGGAAGGAATACTTGACGGATCGTTGGGATTATGCTTATATATTTTAAAGTTTATGCCATCATATCTATTTAGTCCAATATTTGTTCCAAACCAAACAAACCCACGACTGTCTTTAAATATGCATTCAATTTGATTGTTTGACAAGCCATTGGCATTACTAAGATGTGAGAACTCAAATTGCTGAGCATGAATTACTGATATAAACAGAAAAAAATACGATAATATATTAATAGTCTTCTTCATCGGCTAGACATTCAAGGTTGTTACAATACAAATGTAAATAAAAACTATGCTATAGACTCTTCTGTTACTAATTTAATCCCCTATTAGAAACATTTAACCCCCTAAGTAAAATCTTTGAGACTTAGTAAATAAACATTTAAGACACAGTATCGGTTTAGATACAATTAACTTTGCATTAACATAATTTAGAACCAATATTTAATTGCCATGAAAAGAAATCATCTCGTATTAATGATCTTATTATCTGCGTTCGTATTCACCGGATGTAAAAGCTCATTCAAAAAGACAGACGATGGGATAGTTATTACCTTAAATAAAGGGGATAAAAAAACAGCAAAAAATATCCGCCTGCAAGTAATAAGCGATGACATTATTCATGTGTCGGCTACACCTGACGACAAATTCCCCAATACAAAGAGTTTAGTGACAACTTATAAGGAAACACAAACATCGGAGTGGAACGTTTCAGAAGAACACGACAATGTAATATTAAAAACAGCCACAACGATAGCTACGATATCCTTGACAACAGGAGAGATTATATTCTCTGACATCAATGGGAAAGTTTTACTCGCTGAGAATAAGGGTGGAGGTAAAATATTTTCGAATATTGAAGTTGAAGGCAAAAAAGCATACACTCTACAACAAATATTCGAATCTCCTGCTGATGAAGCCTTTTACGGTTTAGGACAACATCAAGCAGATGAGTTTAACTACAAAGGCAGAAATGAAGAATTGTTTCAGTATAATACAAAAGTGTCTGTTCCATTTATTATGTCAAGCAAAAATTATGGCATACTATGGGACAATTATTCTCTTACTAGATTTGGAGACCCGCGTCCATATATGAATTTAGATCAATTTAAACTATATGACAAGACCGGAAAAGAAGGAGGTCTTACAGCCACATATATGATTAACGGAGACTCTAAAAATATATTTGCAGAAAGAAGCGAGTCTACCATTGACTATGAGAATCTTGAAACTGTAAAGAACTTTCCCAAAGACTTCCCTTTCCACAATTCGAATATCATATGGGATGGTGAATTGGAAGCTAAAGAAACAGGTAAATACCACTTCATCCTTTACTATGCCGGATATACAACCATATATATGGATGGACAAGTAATTGTGCCTGAAAGATGGCGTACCGCATGGAATCCTAACAGTTATAAATTTACTGTAAATATGAAAGCCGGAGAGAAACGTAAGATCAAACTGAATTGGAAACCCGATGGAGGTATATCATATATAGGCTTAAAAGCTTTAAGTCCTAAGGATACAGAAGAACAGAACAAACTTTCTCTCTGGTCTGAGATGGGTGATCAGATAGACTATTATTTCATACGGGGAAACAATCCTGACGAAGTTATAAAAGGCTATAGAACCGTTACAGGAAAAGCTCAAATAATGCCTAAGTGGGCTATGGGATTCTGGCAAAGTCGTGAACGCTATAAGACCCAAGACGAATTATTAACAGCCCTTAAAGAATATCGCCAGCGGCACATTCCAATAGATAACATTGTTCTAGACTGGTCTTACTGGCCTGAAGATGCTTGGGGTAGCCACGACTTCGATGCTGCACGTTTTCCTGATCCTAAAGGAATGGTCGACAGCGTCCATGCTATGGATGCTAAGATAATGATTTCGGTATGGCCTAAATTTTATTATACAACAGATAATTACAAAGCATTAGATGAAAAAGGATGGATGTACAACCGTGCTGTAAAAGATAGTATTCGTGACTGGATAAGTAGTGGTTACATTGCTGGGTTCTACGATGCATACAGTGAAGGTGCTCGCAAAATGTTTTGGGATCAGATGAATGAAAAATTATATTCGAAAGGTATCGATGCTTGGTGGATGGATGCTTCCGAACCTGATATTCTATCAAATGCAAGCATGCAATACCGGAAAGAGTTGAGTACGCCAACAGCATTGGGCTCATCAACCGAATATTTCAATGCTTATGCTCTGGTCAACGCAATGGCTATATATGATGGACAACGTTCTGTAAATCCCGACAATCGGGTATTTCTTCTTACACGTTCCGGCTTTGCAGGATTACAAAGATATTCGACTGCTACATGGAGTGGAGACATCGGTACTCGGTGGGAAGATATGAAAGCCCAGATATCTGCCGGACTTAACTTTGCTATGTCAGGGATTCCTTACTGGACAATGGATATTGGTGGATTTTGTGTTGAAAAGCGATATGAACAAGCTAAAGAAGGTTCGGAAGATATGAAAGAATGGCGTGAACTGAATACCCGCTGGTTTCAATTCGGCGCATTCTGTCCTCTATTCCGTAGTCATGGCCAATATCCATACCGTGAAATTTATAATCTGGCACCAGAGAATCATCCGGCATATAAAAGTATGGTTTACTACGACAAATTACGCTATCGTATGATGCCATATATTTATTCGTTAGCAGGTATGACACATTTCAATGACTATACTATTATGCGTGCATTAGTTATGGACTTCACAGCCGACTCCAATACATACAACATAAGCGACCAGTATATGTTCGGCCCTAACATAATGGTTTGTCCGGTATATACATATAAAGCAACTTCTCGTGACGTTTACTTTCCTGAAAGTACAAACTGGTATGACTTCGAAACTCAGGAATATATCGCCGGAGGCAAAACGATGAAAGTAGTAGCTCCATACGAGCGGATTCCTTTATACATAAAAGAAGGTGCTATTCTACCTATGGGTGATGATATTCAGCACACAAAAGAACAACAAGCTAATATAACCTTAAAAGTATATACAGGAAAAGATGGAGAGTTCACACTATACGAAGATGAGGGCACTAACTACAATTATGAAAAGGGAGCATACTCCACTATCAAATTCTTATATAATGAAGCAACAAAAACATTGACAATAGAAGAAAGAAAAGGTGAATACTCTGGAATGATAAAAGATAGAACATTCCGCATTGAGTTTATATCAAAAGATAAAAAGAAGAATCAAATATGGGAAGTAAAATATACGGGAGAGCTTGAGAAAATCAAGCTGATATAATCTAAATATTATGGAAACAGATCCAAATTTCAGTACTCATTAAATCACTATCACTATGAATCAAAGAATGAAAAATTTATTCCACTCGGCAAATTGTTCTTGCTTAAGAAGAGTATGTCTGATATTTACTATCAGCCTGATCTTCACAGCAGGACTTTATGCCCAGTCAACACATGAGATTTCGGGAACAGTCATTTCTTTAGGAGAGCCCCTTGCCGGAGCCTCCGTTATTGAAAAAGGAACAACTAACGGAACTCTAACGGATACTGATGGAAAATTCATATTAAATGTAAAAGAAAATACAACATTAGAAGTATCTTATATTGGATTTAAATCAAAGCTTGTTCCAGTAGGCAAGGAAAAGAATCTTACAATTGAACTGGAAGAAGAAATCAACCTATTGAATGAAGTCGTAGCTATTGGATATGGCGTTCAGAAAAAGAAATTGAACACCGGTGCCACATTACAGGTAAAAGGGGATGAATTAGCCAGATTAAACACAACCAGTCCTTTACAGGCTCTACAGGGACAGACACCGGGAGTACAAATATCTTCCACTTCTGGTCAACCCGGGGCAAATATGAAAGTTACTGTACGTGGTTTAGGAACTATAGGAAATTCAGGTCCGCTATATATAATAGATGGAATAGAAGGTGATATCAGTGTATTGAATGCATCTGACATACAATCTATTGATGTACTAAAAGATGCTGCTTCTGCGGCTATCTATGGAGCACAAGCTGCTAATGGAGTTATCCTGGTAACAACAAAGCAAGGAGCCAGAGGTCGTGGACAGGTCTCTTTCGATGCATATTATGGCGTACAGAACGTTGCACGTAAAGCAAAACTATTGAATGCCAATGAATATATGACTATAATGAATGAACAAGCTATTAATTCGGGTTCAGCATTATATGATTTTGGGGCTATGGGAACTTTGGCCGATACAAACTGGGTTGATCAGATGATAAAGGATGATGCTAAAACAGAAAATTATTCACTAAATATAAATGGGGGATCTGAGACATCAATCTATTCAATGACATTGAATTATCTTTCACAAGAAGGGGTTATAGGCGGAAAAGATGTTTCCAATTACCAACGTTATGGATTTAGAATAAATACCGAACACAAATTATATAAGGACGTCTTAAAGGTTGGACAACACTTGAATTTCAATTATATAAAAAGTAATGGTATAAGCGTAGGAAACCAATATAATAATACGCTGCGTGGAGCATTTTCGACCTCTCCTCTTTCTCCGGTATATAGCGACAATAATATATTTGGAAGCCCTTATAATGACACAAGCAATTCACCTTGGTATAAGGGAGACGGAAATCCATATGGATCTATGATGACAAATTCTAACAACAAGAATGACAACCAAAAGCTAATGGCCGATATATATGCGGAATTAGAACCTATACAAAATCTGAAGCTAAGATCTGTATTCGGTATCAATTACTATGCATCAGAGTATCGTGATTATACGCCTTTTTACCAGTTTTCGATATACTCTTACAATAAAGATCATACCACCACTTCACAAAACATGGGTAAGGGACATACCCTTACATGGACTAATACAGCAGGCTATGACTTCAAAGTAGAAGATGATCACTCTTTCAATGCGCTTGTGGGAATGGAAGCTATTCGTTATCAAGGAACTTATTTATCGGCATCCAATTGGAATCTTCTATCTCAATTCAACGATTTCTCGCACGCATACCTCGACAACACAACAGGCCAGGCACATCTGGATAATGATGGAAATATAGTAGAAACCAGATCAGTGGGTGGAAGACCTGAAAATATATACCGCCGGGTTTCGTCCTTTGGCCGTATAGGATATAATTATCAGGAGAAATACATGTTTAATGCCACATTGCGTGCTGATGCTTCTTCTAAATTTGCCAAAGGACACCGATGGGGATATTTCCCTTCATTCTCGGCAGGATGGGTTATCACAAACGAAAAGTTCATGGAAAATATAGTAGATAGTAATTGGATGGATTTCCTTAAGTTCCGCGTAAGTTGGGGACAAGTCGGTAATCAAGATATAGACGATTTCCAATACGCCTCACCGGTTAATACTTCTACTGGTATAACCAGTACTAATCCGGGAGCACATTATGTATTCGGTACAGACAAAACAAATATTCCGGGAGCATATCCAAAACGCTTATCCAATAAGAATCTGAAATGGGAAACATCTGAGCAAACCAACATCGGTATCGATGCCCGCTTTCTAAATGGGCGTCTGGGTATGAATGCTGACTATTATATCAAAACGACAAAAGACTGGTTAATAAAAGCACCAATATTAGCTACAGCAGGAGCTGAAGCTCCATTTATCAATGGCGGAGATGTGAAGAACACAGGGATTGAACTAGCGTTCAACTGGAATGACAACTTTGGAGACTTTAACTATAATATCGGTGTAAATGGATCTTACAATAAAAATGAAGTTGGTAATATACCCACATCAGATCAGACTATACATGGAGATATAGGCATGTTATACGATAACTCCGAAGAGTTTTACAGAGCGAAGGATGGACATGCAATCGGATATTTCTGGGGATATAAAACAGATGGAATTTTCCAAAACGAGGATGAAATAAAAGCATGGAAAGCCGCCGGAAAAGGAATACTTCAGAGTGATGTAAAACCGGGTGATGTAAAATATATTGACTTAAATAATGATGGCAAAATAGACTCGGAAGACAAAACTGATCTTGGAAATGGAATGCCTGATTTCTCTTTCGGTTTTAATATAGGCTTCAATTACAAAAACTTTGATTTCTCTGTCAATGCTAACGGTGTAGCAGGGAATGAAATAGTTCAATCGTATCGTAATCATACTAATAAACAAGCAAATTACACTACTGCTATTCTAAATCGCTGGACAGGAGAAGGCTCCTCAAATAGAATACCTCGTGTAACCGAAACCAATACTAACTGGCAATTCTCAGATTTGTATATCCAAAAAGGAGATTTCTTACGTATAAGTAATATTACATTGGGATATGATTTCGCAAAACTGATCAATTGGAAGAATATCAGCCAATGCCGCCTATATGCGTCTGTGCAAAATGCCTTTACATTTACTAACTATGACGGAATGGATCCGGAAATCGGATATGGTACTGCAGGATGGGTATCAGGTATAGATCTAGGCTATTATCCACGCCCAAGAACATATTTATTGGGAGTAAATCTTAAATTCTAATTATTAAAAGAAATAACTATGAATAAGTTTAAATACAATATATTAATCGCTTTAGGGTTAAGCATAGGCCTATGCTCATGCTCCGATAGTTTCTTAGATGCTGAATCTAAAACGAACCTTACAGATGATGGCTTTTATAAAAACATTGCCGATGCAGAAATGGCACTAATAGGATGCTATGATGGTTTTCAAAGAACTTCATCTAATGGAAATCTGGCATTTTTTGTTACTTCCGAGATACTATCTGACAATTGTTTCGGAGGCACAGGAAACACTGATGGACGGGCTTATCAGGCTTTGGATCGTTTCGATATCTCAGAGTCTCCATCCGATAATAATATGTTTAACGGAACATGGACCGATTATTACGCCGGAATATTCCGTTGTAATACTTTATTAATGAAATTAGATGGTATAGACTTTAGCAGCCAACCATCGGCACGCAACCGAATAGAAGGTGAAACCCGCTTTTTACGTGCTCTTATGTATTTCGATTTAGTTCGTTTATTCGAAAGAGTACCTCTATTAACCGAACCGAGTACAGAAAATCTGCCTCAATCGGAAGCCATCGACACATACAAACTAATAATCAGCGACCTAAAGTTTGCAGCAGATAATATTCCGGCAGATGCTTATCCCAAAGCTCAGGCCAGCAAGAATGATGGACGTGTAACTTGTTTTGCAGCAAAAGCATTACTTGCTCGTGCATACTTATTCTACACAGGATATTATGGAAAAGATGATCTAGGAGTAACTAAAGCAGATGTACTTAAAGGATTAGAAGATATTATAAATAGTAACGAATATGATTTAGTCCCAGAATACAAAAAACTATGGCCTGCTGCAAGTTATACTCCAAATCCAGCAGATAATACTCTCGACAAAAGCGGATATGCCGGAATGGGAAACATCGAAACCATTTTTGCAGAGAAATTCAACAACACACAAGATTATAATGGACATATGGACGGAAACCGTTGGTTAGTAATGCTTGGTATGCGCAACACAAATTGGTCTCCATACGGTAAAGGTTGGGGTGCATGTACTGTCAATCCTAAACTAGTTGCGGCATACGAGAGTTTAGATAAACGACGGATTGCATCAGTTATTGACATCGTGGGAGAAGGTATAGAGAGTACATTCGACAAAAAAGATCAACGTGAATATACAGGTTACACCAACAAAAAGTACACTCCTACTGCTCTGCCTGACGGCACATCTGATACAGGTGGATCTAAGGATTTTCAGATTTCGCAGGATCAGGATTATGTAATAATTCGCTATGCGGATGTTCTATTAATGGCGGCAGAATTAGGTTCATCTAATGCTCAAACATATTTCGATAAAGTAAGAACTCGTGCCGGCTTAAGTTCTAAACCTGTAACTCTGGCTAATATTATGGAAGAACGTCGCTTTGAATTTGCATTCGAAGGTATTAGGTACTGGGATTTACTACGTCAAGGACTTGATGTAGCTGCAACAACAATTGCTCAAACTCAAACTGTGCTTAGTGGGAACGCTTCTGACCAAGTAATAATAAAAGCCGATAACATAAAAAAGACCAGAGGATTTATGCAAATCCCTAATACTCAAATTACCTTATCGAAGGGAGTTCTGATTCAAAATGCAGGTTGGTAATAAATTTAATATAAGACATTATGAAAAATATATATAAACTAAGTTTCATCTTTACAAGTATCATCTTGTTACTGTCGTCTTGCTCTCCGGATGATCCTACATTGGGAAATAAGCTAAGTCAAAACGACCTGAGGTTTGATGTAAAACTTAATCCACAAAACTCAAACCAAATAATACTCACATCTGATAATACTCAGAATACCGTTTATTGGTCATGGGACAACGAAGTTAAGTCTGCAACAGGACACTCAACAAAACATTCGGAAACATTATCTTTCGGCTTTGCCGGCGATTATACTTTTTACTACTCGGTAGTCTCACCTGGAGGATTAACAACGTCCGAAGCCAAAGTGGTTAATATACCTACTTATGATCTTAAGTACATGGATAACATTTTATGGACATATTTGACCGGGGGGCCGGGTAAAGAGAAAACTTGGTTATTGGATCTTGATAAAAACGGTAAATCAGTTTATTTCACAGGACCCTTATATTTCTATGGTACTAACGATAGTTGGTTATCCATTACTGAAGGACAAAGTGTTGGAGGCGATTCATGGAACTGGAATCCCGATTATCCGGGAAATAGTTGGCTAATGCCTGCCATTGACTATGGATCAATAACATTTGGTGCTATCACCGGGCATACTTTAGTCGCAAATAAAGTAGCTGAAAAGGTTGAACAAAACGGTAGCTATTGGTTCGATGTAGACAATCATACTCTAACTACAGCCAAAGCTACAATACTAAGAGATGTAAATCGTATCCCTATTGTATCTAAATGGGAACAAATGAAGGTTATGTCACTTACCGAAAACAGTATGCAATTAGGTGTTTTGAGAGACAGTGATCCAAACGAAGGACCATGCCTTCTGGTATATAATTTCGTATCAAAAGACTATTACGATTCTCATAAATAAATGAAGTAAGAAAGGATACCGAATATAGCTTTAAGTCTGTAACATATTCTCTTGCATTCGGTATCCTCTTTACTATAATATCTAGATATAGATAATGAAAACACTATATATAACTATTCTCACAAGCTTACTCCTCGTATATTGCTCCAGCCCTAATAATAAAACAAGAGAAAAAGTGGATTTTACTCAAGAATGGAAATTCCACCTTGGAGACGATTCTTCGGCATATAACGTCCAGTATGATGATATCCAGTGGCGAGTATTGAATCTACCCCACGATTGGAGTATCGAAGCTGACTTCTCGGAAGAAAGCCCAGCAACTCCCGGAGGAGGGGCCTTACCCGGAGGAATAGGGTGGTATCGTAAAGAGTTTTCCGTCGATAAATCCGAAGGAAACAAGAATATCTATATCGATTTTGATGGTATTTATTGGAATAGCAAAGTATGGATCAATGGCCACTTACTCGGCGAACGGCCTAACGGCTATGTATCATTTCGCTACGATCTCACTCCATATGTAAGAATTGGAGAAAAGAATATTATTGCTGTAAGAGTAGATAACTCTCAGCAACCTAACTCTCGTTGGTACACAGGTTCAGGTATATATCGTAATGTATGGTTAGTTAAAGTAAATCCTATACATGTAGATCATTGGGGTACATACATCACAACCCCCGAAGTATCTGCTGAAAATGCTAATATTAGAATAACGACCAATATTCGCAATACAGAGGATACCAACCAGAAAACGGTTTTATATTCTATCCTTGTAGATGCAGAGGGAAAGGAAGTTGCTCAAACAAATAGTGAAATAGAGATTACTGCAAAAGGAACAACTGAAACAGAACAATCAATAAGTATCAATAGTCCTAATCTTTGGTCTATAGAAAGTCCCTATCTATATAAGATTGTTACAAAGCTTAAACAAGGCAATAAGACGATAGATGAATATGAAACTTCTTTTGGTATCCGATATTTTACATTCGATTCCGGAAAAGGCTTTTTCTTAAATGGTAAACCCGTAAAAATAAAAGGTGTGTGCCAGCATCACGATTTAGGATGTCTGGGTACAGCTGTTAATACTCGTGCCATAGAACGCCAACTAGAGATTCTGAAAGATATGGGTTGCAATGGAATTCGTACAGCACATAACCCTCCTGCTCCCGAGCTGCTTGATCTATGCGATAAGATGGGTTTTATAGTTATGGACGAAGCCTTCGATATGTGGCACAAAAAGAAATCTCCATATGATTATGCGCAATACTTCTCGGAATGGCACGAAAAAGATTTGACAGATATAATCCTCCGAGACCGTAATCATCCTTCCATATTTATGTGGAGCATTGGCAATGAAATACTGGAGCAATGGACTCATATAAATACAGACACTTTAGACTTACAGCAAGCCAACTTAATGTTCAACTTTGCCAATACACTGAACAAGAAAGATATAAACTCGAAAGAGCTACATGTAAATTCTTTGCTCACAATCAAGCTAGCCGACATAACAAAGAGATTAGACCCTAGCCGTGCTATATCTACCGGCAATAATGAAACTGAACCCCACAACCACCTACTTAAACCAATGGTGATGGATGTTATAGGCTTCAACTATCATATTTACAACTGGGGCGATACTTTCTTAAAGAAATTTCCCAACCAAAAGCTAATTATTACAGAATCAACATCCTCGCTAATGTCTCGGGGCTATTATGAAATGCCTTCAGATCATATATTTATACGACCTGAGAAATGGGATAAACCTTTCTTTAAAGAAGGTAATCAATGTTCGTCGTACGACAACAGTCACGCTCCTTGGGGGTCCACACATGAAGATGCATGGAAGGCAGTAAAGAATAATGATCATATTTCGGGACTATATGTATGGACTGGATTCGATTATTTAGGTGAGCCTACTCCATTTTGGTGGCCTTCACGCAGTTCATACTTTGGTATAATAGATTTAGCCGGATTCCCTAAAGACATATATTATATGTACAAGAGCGAATGGCAAGACAAAGACGTCCTTCATATTTTCCCCCACTGGAATTGGAAAGAAGGGCAAGAGGTCGATATATGGGCTTATTACAACAATGCAGATACAGTCGAACTATTCCTAAATGGAGAATCACTGGGAAAGAAGACTAAGAAGGAGAACGAATACCATGTATTCTGGCGTGTACCATTCAAAGCTGGAGTAATTAGAGCTATTTCATATAAGAATGGAAAAGAAGTTCTTTCTAAAGAAATTAAGACTGTAGGAACACCAGTTTCACTACTGCTTACGGCAGACAGAGCATATATTAAATCAGATGGGAAAGACCTTTCTTTTATCACGGTTGAAGCATTGGATAGTGAAGGAAATATCGTTCCAATAGCAGACAACCTGATTGATTTCACTATTGAAGGAAATGGAATTATTGCAGGTACAGATAATGGAAATCCTACAGATCATAACTCTCTGAAAAGGCCTTCACGAAAGCTCTTCAATGGCAAAGCCATTGCAGTTGTTCAATCCGGAAAGAAAGGAGGAAAGATAACTCTTAAAGCTAAATCGGCAGGATTAAAAGATACCTCGATAGAAATCGACACATTTAATTGAAGATTGATATCCCAATATCCTTCTTCTGCTGATTAACAGAAGAAGGATGTTTTTATCGGGAAAGTATATTATTTCAGTACACCATTGCGAATAGCCTCCATCACATTTGACGGAGGACGTTTATTATCCAACTCATCTTTCATAAAATTCATATATGGTGCGACATGTTTAAAGAACTTATAGTATCCCTCACACAAATAATTTAAGCCATCTTCTCCCGATGCTGTTTTTATAATCCGATTCTTAGGGCACTCCCCATAGCAGGCAAATAGGTAATCACATTCTTTACATTGTTTCGGAAGCTTATCAAACTTATTATTACCAAAGTTTAGCTGTTTATCAGAATACATCATCTCTGTTAGAGTCTGAGTATGAATATTACCTATTTTATATTCAGGATAAACAAAATGATCACAGGCATATACATCTCCGTTGAATTCCATAACCCCTGCATGTCCACACGTTTTAGCCAAAGTACAAATACCTGGTTGCACTCCCACCCAATTGGCCAAAGTAGAATCGAAATACTGGATATAGTATTCACCCACATCCTGTTTTACCCATTCATCAAAAATCGCAATCAAAAAATTGCCCCATTTTCCAGAGGGGACACACCATGGAGTAATTGCACCATCCACCTGTTCTACAATTGGAGCAAATTGGATATATCTACAATCGATACTTTTAAAGAAATTATAAAATTCAAGGGGGTAGTTCACGTTATAATCATTAACTACTCCCATTATATTAAATTCTACATTGTGTTTTTTCAATAGAGAAAGCCCTTTCATTACATTATAGAAAGAAGGACGATTATCTCTTGTCTTGCGATATACATCATGACAATGTTGAGGTCCATCTACCGAAATACCGACCAGAAAATTATTATCCTTGAAGAATTTACACCAATCATCGGTAAGAAGTGTTCCATTTGTTTGAATACAATTATCAATATGTCTTCCACGCCCATATTTCCGCTGAAGGTTCAAAGCCTTTTCATAAAAACTTTTGTTACGCATCAATGTTTCTCCGCCATGCCATGTAAAGAGAACTTGTTCCATCGTTTGAGAATTCAAGTATTGCTCAATAAAACGTTCCAAAATCTCATCACTCATAACATAGTCCTTTACTTGAGGATACAGGCCTTTTTTTTCTAAATAATAGCAATATTTACATCTCAAATTACAAACCGCACCTATCGGTTTCAACATAACATATAAGGGCCGGGCAAAAGGAGATATATGTGTAGACAATAACATTTTATCGGTATTAAAGCTAAAGTACGACAAGGCTAGTATATATATCAGTACTTAAATGAAAAGGTACTTAAAAGTATATGCGATAATCAATTAGTTACTTTTAAGCACCCTGTTTTATTCTTTATCTAAAATAGCTTCTCAGGATATTTTCCATCTTCCACTAATTCTTCTATTCGATGTACTACTTCCGGACGGTCTTTCGCATAGGTTACCCCAAACCAGACAGATGGAGTATTTATCAATTTTACTTTTATTTCACCTTTCTCCACAAGATCATTAACCACGGTCGGAATTAAAAATTCAGCTTTCGGATTATCTTTATTAACTTTTAAAAACTCAACAAAACTCTTTTCTGACAGGTCGAAATAATCGGGTGTAAAGCCCCACATATTCATCGAAACAGGAGTCGTGTCCGTTAATTTCTTCCATGTTCCATCTTCATCTTTAAAACATGGCACCCCATCGATGCGTTCGATCTGTGTACGCTCCACTATTTTTGTCAAATAGTTTTCGTTATCAACCTCACAGACTCCACGTGCAACAGTACCACTTTCAGACAAGGTATTACCCAACAAGTAGCCTAACATACAGTACTGATGTTCCTTCCCTGACATTGTACTCAGCATACCTGCAAGTATCTGAAAACTTTCTCGACCATAGAAATCATCGGCATTGATTATTCCAAAAGGCTCTTTTATTACACCTTCACCCATCAATAAAGCATGATTTGTACCCCAAGGTTTTTCACGGTCTGGATTCAGAGTATAACCTTCAGGTAAACAATCAAGTTCCTGAAAAACAACTTCTACCTGAATCTTATCCTCATATTTTGATATGACTTTTTCCCTGAATTCTTTCTCAAAAGAATGCCTGATAACAAACACAATCTTACCAAACCCTGCGTGTATGGCATCATAGACTGAATAATCCATGATTGTTTCCCCACTAGGACCCAACCCGTCAAGTTGTTTAAGACCACCATAACGGCTACCCATACCCGCTGCCAAAATAAACAAAGTCGGTTTCATATTTTATCTTATTTAAATGTTTTTTCCAAATCCCATTCCGATTGCCAGGAAATATCAATGTCTCCATTGTCCTTAAAAGTGATAGGCAACCAAATATAGCGAGAATTTATCAAATCTGTCTTATTCCACTTATCAAACATAGCAATATAAGCATCTTTCTTTCCGGCTACTGGTATTACAAACGTACTTTGTGCATAAAAAGTTTTATCCGCATCTGTTCCACTGCACGGATTCCCTTTTACAGTCCATGTGCCCATGATGGAATCGGCAATGGCATACTCAGCCACATTAGGATCCCAACCAGTACAACCCGAAGAAAGAATATAATATTTGCCCTCCCTTTTAAAAACAGCTGGGGCTTCACGCGACTGATCGATAAAATTGCGAGTAAAATTGCCTGTCGGTTTTAGATAATCGTCTGTAAGCTCACTTATATACAAGGTTCTGTTTTCCTCTGATGAATAGAAGTGATATGCCTTACCATCGTCATCTTTAAACAAGGTCATATCGCGGCTCATGACATTGTTAGGCCTCATAGAACCCAAATACTCAAAATCCCCTGCAGGTAAGTCGCAAACGGCAACTCCGGCAGTAGCTTTGGCATAATCGTGACTATCTACATGCAACCACATTACAAACTTCTTAGTATTATCATTGTAAATAACCTTAGGTCGCTCTAATACATTGGATGGATGAAGGTCTGACTGCAGATCATTCACATCGGGCTTTAACACAACTCCCTCAAATTTCCAGTTAATTAAATCCTTTGATGAATAACATGACACTCCTCCTGCTTCGGTACGATAACATTCCCAACTTGGAACTTTTGGATTCCAATAAGTGGAATCACCTTTATACTCTCCGTACCAATAATACGTTCCTTCATGATAAAGAATTCCTCCACCATGTGCATTAATTCGGTTACCATCGGTATCCAACCATTCAACCCCTGAACTAATATTCTGACTATCAATATTCTCATTTTGTGTTTTCTTTTGTACGCAACTACAAATTAGAAAACATAAAGACAAACTAAAAAGAATATACTTTTTCATATTAATTATATTTTTCATTTATATCTATCAGACTAATTTTAACTAAAAGGTGACAAAAGTTACAAGTTTTCCGTCTATTTTAGATTTGTCACTTTCTGATCCATATTAAATTATACAACATCCTATTC
>NZ_JAEPKU010000045.1 GCF_016652235.1 Dysgonomonas sp. Marseille-P4677 | reverse complement strand
GTTTTGAATATTTTAAATTATTTATGGCACAAAATAAATCTCTTATTTTTATAATCGAATAACTTAGCGGTATACTTTGTCTCTAACTCTTTTTTATCTATTTTTGCTCAACATCAATTAAATTATTATTGTATGTTCGATGATATAAAGAGAGCTTCTTTTAAACATAAGAATAATAAGCCATGGTATTATGTAAAGAACTATGTTCGTCAGGTGCTGCCTTTTTCCATTTATCAAAGGCAGTTAGATATAAAATTAGCTGGCTTAAGTGATTTAGACAGTGCCTATATACAAAAGAGGGTAGATTATTATAATCGTCTGGAGAGAATAATCGAATTGCCTGATTCGGCAGTAGTTTTATCCGATTTTAAATTGAAGGATTATTTTAAGGTCTATTATTTTGATGCTTTCGAGTATACTCGTTACTTCTCTCAGCATCTGAAAATTTGTCCAGTTTTTGGAGATGTTATTCATGTTCCTGACTACCCTTCTATAGTAAAGAGTAGACCTATAGCGGGAGACAATACTAATTCGGTAGTAATGAAATTAGAAAAGATAAGGCATTTTTTATTTTTGAATGATAAAAAGAGATTCGAAGATAAAAAGGATATGCTTATTGGACGAGGAAAGATTAGGCAAGAACATCGGATACGTTTTATGGATATGTATTATGGACATCCAAAATGTGATGTAGGCCAGGTTAATATAACCCCCGATGCTAAATATCCGGCCAAACGCCTGACGATAGGAGAACATCTTGATTATAAATTTATACTTTGTCTTGAAGGGAATGATGTAGCAAGTAATCTGAAATGGGTTATGTCTTCGAATTCTTTGGCTGTAATGCCGAAGCCTAAATATGAAACTTGGTTTATGGAAGGTACTTTGATTCCAAATTACCATTATGTGCTAATTAAAGATGATTATTCAGACTTGGAAGAGCGCATGAATTATTATATTGAACATCCTGATGAAGCCAATCAAATCATTAATAATGCTCATCAATATATAGATCAATTTAAAAATAAGGAGCGTGAGGATTTGCTGAATTTACTTGTTTTAAAAAAATATTTTGAAAAGACGGGACAACAGTATTAATAGAGGGATGTTCTAAATGTTTTGTTAATCTGGTTATATTCCATGATATATGAAAAAGTCTCATTTCTTAAAAACTCTTTATCTGCAAAAGCCGCTTTTGTTAATCTTACTTATAGCCGCTTTATCTACCTTACCATGGATTGGATTAGGTGATTTTTATACAAAAGGGGAGCCTCGTGAGGCGGGACTAGCTATATCTATGATTGAAAAGGGAGAGTGGATTATACCTTCTAGTTATGCAGATGAATTTGCTTATAAACCACCATTAAGCCATTGGTTAATTGCAGGGTTTTCCCTCGTGTTAAACAAAGGAGAGGTTACGCCATTCACCTCACGCTTACCATCAGCTTTGGCATTCATTGCTATGGTTGGTATTTGTTTTATGTTTTTTTCTCGCAGGCGTCCGGTCTTGGAAGGTTTTGTTTCATGTCTCATATTAATTACTTGTTTTGAGATTCACCGGGCTGCTATGACAACAAGGATAGATATGTTGTTGACTTTTTTGATGGTGGCAGCGCTGATTCAATTATATACGTGGAATCAAAGACGGCGATTTGGACAACTTATCTGTGTTTGGGGACTACTTTCTTTGGCAACTTTAGCCAAAGGACCTGTGGGTGCTTTGTTGCCATGTATGATTTTCGGAGTGTATTTACTCACGCAGAAAGAGAATTTTTTAAAGGCTGCTGCAAAATGTATAGCAATATTGATTTTGGCTCTTTTAATACCTGCTTTGTGGTATTATGCAGCATATCAGATTCAAGGGGACGCTTTCCTCGAAAAAGCGTTTGCTGAGAATTTTGGCCGTTTCTTGAGAATTGAAACAGCCGATTTAGGTATTGATTATGACTTGGGTGTAGTTAATCCGTGGTATTACTATCCGATAACGATTATTGCCGGGTTTTTACCATGGACGATTCTTTTGCTTGTATCTTTATTCTTTATTAAATATAAGAAACCGACGATATCAATAAAGTCTTTCTTTGAAAATTTTTTATCTATGGATAAGGTTCTCCTGTTTAGTTTGCTTGTAGTAATTATTTCTCTTGTATTCTTCACAGTGCCAGCCTCGAAGCGCAGTGTTTATATAATGTTGACTTATCCATTTATGGCTATATTTATAGCACGATTCTTTATTTATCTTTCCGATACTAAACCTAAGGCTGTGCGTATATCTACTTCTATTCTAGTTGCTGTAGGCTCATTGGCTATTATTATCGTGGGTTTAGCATATGTGGGAATCATAAATGTTGAGGAGTTGGGCCCTTATATATCGAAACGAGAAAGAACCCTACGGGATGTGAAGATATTCTCTGATATCTTTAAAAATATGGGATGGCTCGGACTGTTGGCTGTTATTGTTTTGTCTTGTGCAATTTTTAATAGTCTTTACTTGCTGCGTAGGAAGATGAATCTAAAAGTTTTGATGGCTGGGTTTGGAGTAATGTTTGCGATTAATGTATTTATGGATGCATATCTTTTAGCTGGATTTAAAGATGCCTATTCTACGCGTCCTTTTGCCGAACTCCTTTCAAAAAAATATGAATTAAAAGATAATGTTTTTGTAACCAACTACTTAAAAGATTATAGAAATCTTTATGCTCTTAATTTTTATTTACATAACGATTTTAAAAATATAGAAATTGAACAACCTGAATGCGGATATTTTATATCTTTGACGCAAGATATCGACAGGGTTAAAGAACAATACAAAAACTACGAGTTTACTTTGCTCGAATCGAGTAATAAGCTTAATGAATATAAAGATGAAATGCTCTTTTTTAGAATTGAGAAAAAGAAATAGCATTTCAATACAAACTTAAAAGACGCGGATGAAGCAACAAATTAGCGGTCTAGCTAAGCAAAAATCTATTCGGCAATTAGTTAAATATGGCCTGGTTGGAATTCTTGGCCTGATAATCGATATGGGGCTGTATTATCTACTGGTAACAAGGCTTTCTGTGCATTACCCTTTTTCGGAAATCATCAGCTCTATATTAAAGGGTAATATGTCCGTTGGCATGATCGATATTCTTATATCTAATATTATAGGTCAAACATTAGCCGTTATAAATAATTTTGTATTGAATAGTTACTTTACCTTTAAGGTTACAGATAATAAATTAAGGCGTTTTTTGTCGTTTGGAACTGTTGCAATTGTCGGTATGATAATCAGTTCTATGTTGTTAACTCTTTTTATTGGAGTAATGAAGATTGATGATATGATAGCAAAAGTAATTGCTATCTTTATCGTGGCTGCTATTCAATTTTCTATCAATAAGTTTTTTACATTCAAAGAGCGCTAATAACATTTTTTTTCTTAAATTAGCATCATTAAACAAATAATAATTGTAGAAGGAGATCAAACAAAACACACAGTTATTTGTTCTACTTATTGTAATAGAACGATGATTAATGATAAGGGCTACAGCTGAATATTGGGCTTTTTACTTTCAATAATCTAACTTGTTTGAATATATTACAAACTAGCATAACTCATACTCTGTAAATTAATTCGCAAGATGCTAAGTAAAGGAATAAGAAAACATGTTTCAAACCCTGTTTTAGGGTTGTTGCCATTTATTGTATTTGTAGTATTTCGGATGGTGGGTATTCCAGAGGGGTATGCTCTGATAGCAGGTTTTTCTTTTGCTATTCTTGGAGAGATATTAACCAGAATTTACTATAAAACCAGGCTCTTCAGTATTACATTCTACATTTCAGCTATCTCTATAGGGGTTACTTTTGTTATTTGGTTTTTTACTTATAAATATATTAGAAAGCCCTATACGTATGTAGTCTTGTGCGAAGTGCTTATTATTACCTTATTTATGATTTTACGCCTGAGCCGGACTTATATTGTAGCGCATTTCTTTCGCCAGAAGAATCCAATCCAGAAAGTCTTGATGAATGAGTTTTATGAGTCTGCCGCTCTTATTCAATATGGTCTCACATTACATGTATTCGGAATTTTATTATACAGGCAGTTTACGATAGATGATGCATTGGCCAATGCTCTCGATGCAATAGTTTTTCCTATAATACCTGTTTTGATTATTTTATTGGTAGGGGGATATAAAATCTATAAAATAAGTAATCTCGCTTCTAGACTGAGACAGGAGGAATGGCTTCCAATAGTTACAGAAAAAGGTGAAGTGACCGGTAAAATTGCAAAAAATGTATCGTTTAATATGAAGAATAAGTTTCTTCATCCTGTTGTCCGTGTAGCTCTTATCTCAGACTCTAAGGTATATTTGCAAGAAAGGTCTCTAGATGATATTTTAAGCCCTGGGAAACTTGATTATCCGTTCGAAAAGTACATGTTATTCAATCATGAAATTAATTTAGCTGCTCGAAATAGCATAAGTCATATGATTGGGAATGAAGTGGACTTTTCTATTAAATTCTTATTGAAATATGTTTTTGAGAATGAGGATACAAAACGGTTGATCTTTCTTTTTATAGCAAACGTAGATGATGAGGATAAGATAAGAAGAGAGGGTAAAATGCGAGGTAAGTTTTGGACTGTAAAACAGTTGGAAGAAGGATTCGCTGATGAGATTTTTGGAGAATGCTTTGAATTGGAATTTGAATATTTAAAAAATATGGTGCTTGTTCCATCCGACATATTTGGTGATGCACATGTTGCGGCAGGAGCCAATTAGATTGCTACATACTTTTTCTGTTTCTCCATACCTGATATGAATTTACTATATTTTGCCAGAGTACATATGCTCCGGGGCCTATCGAAGATATAGGATTTAGATAAGTTTGAGCCATCCAGATAGCAAGAATTGTATTCTTTTGTCCTAAACCTTGTCCTCCCGCAACAGTATCTTTATATACAGATCCTATTCGTCTTCCTATTAGGAATTGACTTACGCATAAGATGAGAGCAGACAGTGCAATTGAAACTTCAATAATATAGCTGGTGCTTTTCTGATCCAGTATAAATTGCACAGTTTTACCTGTGATAATGATTAGTGCGATAGACCATAGATAGAAAGAAAGACCCTTTGCTTTTTGTATTTCGTAGTGTACTCTGGGAAGATATTTTTGTAATACGAGAGCCCCGAAGAAAGGAAGAAATAAGAGTAAAAATACCTTTTGGAAAACAATCCATACCGAATGACTGAATGACTCAGCATTTATTTCACCTGTGAAAGAGAAGATGATGGGTGCTATGATCACAACAACCATATTACTGAGGAGGCTATAGGCTGTGAGGCTAGCCACATTTCCTCCCAGCATACCTGTTATAACAGGAGCAGAGGTTGCCGTAGGTGCAAATATACATACCATTGCTCCTTGGGCAATTAGGGGATGAACAGGAAGTAGGAGTATATAAGCGATAATAGATCCTATTGTTTGTATCAATATTAGCCAAAGATGTAAACGTGTGAAGCGAATATTTTTTAATGATATGTTACAATAGGTAATCAGCAACATTATAACAATGAGATACGGTGTCAGAAATGACATTGTATTCATGTACTTATGTAATATTATCCCCATTGCCATAGCAATGGGCATCATATAAGACTTTATTCTATTAAGCATAATTGCTATTTGTTGGACAAATTTAGCAAATATATTCTTGTCTTACAGAGCTTATTATATGCTAATGATGATAAGATATACAAAAATTGATGGGATAGCTAATATTGTGCTGTCGAAACGGTCTAGTATTCCTCCGTGCCCTGGTATCATTGTCCCGGAATCTTTTACTCCTAGGGTCCTTTTTATTAAGGATTCAAATAAGTCGCCCCAAGTCCCGCATACTACTGTTACAGCAGCAAAGCCAAGCCATGCGATTGTTGATAGGTTAGGGAAGAAATATGCAAAAATTAAAGAAGAGCAAATTGATACAATCGCGCCACCTATAAACCCTTCCCATGACTTCTTAGGAGAAATTCGTTCAAACAGACGATGTTTACCAAAAGCCATCCCCGTGAGATAGGCGAATGTGTCATTTACCCATATAAAGACGAGTAGGGCCAGTATGTATACATAATGGTAACTTCCAGGTTGGTACGCAAAAACAAGGTAATTTGTTAATGCCATAGGGGCAGCGATGTATAGTTGTCCTAACAGTGAATAGGCTAAGGATTGAATTGGGTTTGAGCGTTTAAGATATAGTTCGCTAATAAAGAGAGTGATTAAATAAATAATGTAAGGTATAAATGCAATTGCTGTGGATGAATATACACAATAATAGAAGCCTCCAACAAATAAGAAAAATCCACCTAATATATTCCATGTTCGTATTACAGGTACTTTAGCATCCTTCTCTACTAATCCGTAAAATTCATAGAGGCATAATACTGTGATCAGTGAAAATACAATAAGAAAACTATATTCATTTATAAGCATCCCTCCAAGTAATAAGCTTATAAATACAGCTCCAGCTAGAAAGCGGACAACAATATTAGGTAATTTCAAGGCGTTTTTATTTTTTATAAAAAAAGTATTCAATAGTCCATTTATGATATAATAAGGTATGATAAATATTGAATTTATTTAAATAATCAATAGATATGTAACCTTGACAAGACAAAAGTAGTAAAAAAGAGTATACCAAAGCCTGTCAGATAAAGAAAAAGGTACAGAAGCTTATTTTCTGTACCTTTCATATTGTTTGATCGAAATTTATTCTTCCGATTGGTCTTCTTGTGCTATTATTCCTGGAGAGCTATCTTCCCCTGTCTTTATTTCTATTTCAACATTCTTAGGAAGTTCTTCTGTTTCTTTGATTATCTCTTCCGAACGAGAAACCCATTGGCGCTCTCCGAATATTTTTTTCAGGTCATCTGCAAAAATTACTTCTTCGGTAATGAGCAGATTCGCTAATTTAGCATGTCCTTCACTATGTTTTCTTAGTAATTGTTTTGCCCGTTCGTACTGCTCATTGATCATAGCCTGAACCTCTCTGTCAATCAATAAAGCAGTTTCTTCACTGTATGGCTTGGTGAAACCATACCCTTCGCCGGATGAATCATAGTAACTTAGGTTAGGCATCTTTTCGCTCATACCCAAATATGAAATCATAGCATAAGCTTGTTTTGTTACACGTTCCAGGTCATTTGCTGCTCCAGATGATATATGACCAACAAAAACTTCTTCAGCAGCACGTCCGCCTAGTAAGGCACACATTTCGTCCAGCATCTGTTCTTTTGTGGTTATTTGTCTTTCTTCAGGTAGATACCATGCTGCACCTAAAGCTTTGCCTCGAGGTACAATAGTTACTTTTACCAACGGGTTCGCATATCGTAAGAACCAACTTAAAGTGGCATGGCCGGCTTCATGAATGGCGATGGTCTTTCTTTCATCTAAGGTGGTGATTTTATTTTTCTTTTCTAATCCACCAACAATACGATCTACTGCATTTGTAAAGTCTTCTTTTTGAACAACCTTTTTACCTTTACGGGCAGCAATTAAAGCAGCCTCGTTACAAACGTTGGCTATGTCTGCACCAGAGAATCCCGGGGTTTGACGAGAAAGGAATTCAACATCTACAGTATCATCGATCTTAACGGGACGAAGATGTACTTTGAAAATCTCTTTACGATCGTTTACATCCGGTAAGTCGACTGTGATCTGACGGTCGAAGCGCCCTGCACGAAGCAAGGCCTTATCTAGGATATCAGCGCGATTTGTTGCTGCAAGAATGATAATCCCGCTGTTGGTTCCGAACCCATCCATTTCTGTAAGGAGTTGATTCAATGTATTCTCCCTCTCATCGTTCGATCCCATATTCAGGTTTCTTCCACGAGCTCGGCCAATGGCATCTATTTCATCAATGAAAATTATACAAGGCGATTTTTCTTTTGCTTGTTTAAACAAATCTCTTACGCGTGAAGCTCCTACTCCGACAAACATTTCTACAAAGTCTGATCCTGAAAGAGAGAAGAAAGGAACATTAGCTTCTCCTGCCACAGCTTTAGCTAGCAGGGTTTTTCCGGTTCCCGGAGGTCCTACAAGCAAAGCTCCTTTGGGGATTTTACCTCCTATTTCTGTATAGCGAGAAGGATTTTTTAGAAACTCTACAATCTCCTCTATTTCTTCTTTTGCTTCTGACAGCCCGGCCACATCTTTAAATGAAACACGTAGGTCAGAGCCTTTGTCATAAAGCTGAGCTTTTGATTTGCCCACACTAAACACTCCACCTCCGCCTCCGGAGCCACCTCCCGACATACGACGCATCATATATATAAACAAGCCGAATATAAGTATAATAGGTAAGAAGCTTACCAGTATTTCCCAAGGGCTTGTTCCTGATTCATAATTAACGTCTATATCATAGTTATTCTCTGCTTTTACTTTGTCATAAAAATTAGAAAATATTTCGGAGGAAGGAATCTTTACATTTAAGGATGGATTATCACCTACTTTGTCTGCATTTCCTTTAAACACACGTTTGATAGAATCTTTTCTAACAACTGCATTTAGGGTGTTATTTTTTGTGTCAACTGTAATTTTACTGACACTATTATCTGCTACATAACCCTGAAATTCTGACCATGCAACTTCTTTTTGTATCCCCGCACTATTTTCTGTGAAAAGATACATACCGATAATTGCTGCGAATACAATCAGATATATCCAATAAAGATTGAAAGGCATTTTAGGCCCTTTTGAACCAGGTATTCTAGGTTTGTTATTATCTCCTTTGTTGTAATTGTCCATATACTATTTAAAATATGTATGTCTTAATTTAATTTCCTTTATGTTAAGAAATATAACAATCGACAAGGGTGTTTTGTTGGCTTACTCTATATCAGGGATAGATTCCAGCTTAGCATCTGCCCATAAATTCTCGATGTTATAAAATTCCCGCAATTCAGGCAAGAATACATGTACAATAACCGTACCATAATCTATACCAACCCAACGTCCTTCACGCAATCCATCCGACGATATCGGGCGTTCTTTTTTCTTTTTCTTTACGGAGTCAAGAATTTCTTCAGAGATAGCAGATACTTGTGTAGGTGAGTTTCCTTCGCATATAACAAAATATTGGCATATGGATCCGGGTAGTTCTGTCATATCGACTATTACAATGTTTTTTGCTTTTTTATCTTGGCAAGCGGCCACAATATTATTTACTAAGCTTTTTACTTCTTTCATTAGTTATATATAAAACTGTATTTTAAAATTTGAAACTACAAATATAGTCTGATTTTTGAACAATTCATTCATATCTTATAGAAGAACAATTAATTAATGGAGAAAAAATGGGAAAGTAGTATGATTTACTTTGCTTACATTCTTATATAAGAAAATTAAGGAGTCGTTATTGACGACCCCCTTCTTTTGTCTTATAAGATTATTTACTCAAATTAGTAATGCTCTCTTTTATAGTTCTTATCTTGCTTTCTGCATCGGCTTGTTTTTTTCGTTCATTATCCACAATTTCGGGCTTGGCATTTGCGACAAACTTTTCATTGCTCAGTTTATTCGCAACAGATTTCAAGAATCCTTCAAGATAAATAAGTTCGTCGTTCAATTTTTTCAACTCAGCTTCTATGTCAATGTTATTTCCTAGAGGTACAGAAAATTCTGTTGTTCCTACAAGGAAAGATACAGAAGTTGTATCCTTTTCGTTAACAGTTTTGATTGAAACGAGATTTCCCATTTTAGAAATAACACAATCAAAATCGGTTTTGTATTCTCCGATAACTTCAAGTGATAATTCTTCTTTGCTAGGTATATTCTTTTGTAAACGTATAGTGCGGATGCCGGCTATCGTCTCTTTAACCTTTTCGAATTTATTTATTAATTCGTTATCAAATGCCGATTCTTTTGGCATATCGGATATCATGATGCTTTCACCATCTTTTCGTTCGCTCAGTGCTTGCCATAGTTCCTCTGTTATGAAAGGCATAAATGGATGAAGCAGGCGAAGTAATGAGTCGAAGAAGCCTAATGTCGCCTCGTATGTCTTCTTGTCTATCGGTTGCTGATAAGCCGGTTTTACAATCTCAAGATACCATGACGAGAATTCGTCCCAAAATAATTTGTAAACAGCCATCAAGGCTTCTGATAAACGGTATTTCCCGAAAGAATCATCAAGTTCGGCTATAGTTTTCTTCAGTATGTTCTGGAACCATTCAATAGCAATCTTTGCTGATTCGGGCTGCTCAATATTTCGATCAACTTCCCATCCTTTAACTAAACGGAAAGCATTCCATATCTTATTGTTGAAGTTACGGCCTTGTTCGCAAAGGGCTTCATCAAATGGAATGTCATTCCCTGCAGGGGCGGTTAGTAATAAGCCCATGCGTACTCCATCTGCACCGTATTTTGCCATAAGTTCGATAGGGTCAGGAGAATTTCCTAACTGTTTCGACATTTTACGTCCATCTTTATCTCGAACGATTCCTGTGAAATATACGTTTTTGAAACAAGCTTCATCACGATATTCATATCCTGCCATGATCATACGGGCTACCCAAAAGAAAATGATGTCGGGCCCGGTTACTAAATCATTAGTAGGGTAGTAGTATTTTATTTCTTCATTATCAGGATTGTTTATGCCATTAAATACCGATATAGGCCAAAGCCATGAAGAGAACCAGGTGTCAAGGCAATCTTCATCCTGACGAAGGTCTTCGATGGTAAGATTCGGGTTTATTTTCTTCGCTTCTTCCAATGCTTTTTCCGGAGTTTCTCCTACTACAAAACCACCTTCAGGTAGATAATAAGCCGGGATTTGATGTCCCCACCAAAGTTGGCGACTAATGTTCCAGTCTTTGATATTCTCCATCCAGTGACGATATGTGTTTTTGAATTTAGCCGGATAGAATTTGATTGTGTCATTTTCTACAGCATCAAGTGCTGGTTTTGCAAGATTCTCCATTTTAAGGAACCATTGCATCGAAAGCTTAGGTTCGATAGGCACATGAGTCCGTTCCGAGTAGCCAACGCTATTGGTGTATGCTTCTGCTTTTTCCAATAAGCCTGCTTCTTGTAGGTCTTTTTCGATCTTCTTACGTACATCGAAACGATCCATACCCGCGTACTGAAGCCCATGCGCGTTCAAGGTTCCATTATCGTTGAAAATATCTATACCTTCAAGATTATATTTTTCACCCAGCATATAGTCGTTTACATCATGTGCAGGGGTCACTTTAAGAAATCCTGTACCAAATTCCACATCTACATACTCGTCCTCTATAATAGGAACCACACGATTGGCAATAGGAACAATTACCTTTTTACCTTTCATATGTGCCGTCTTAGGGTCGTTTGGATTTATACAAACTGCAATATCTCCAAAGATAGTTTCAGGGCGAGTGGTTGCAACTACAATATAACCATCTTCACCCTCTATCTTATATCTTACATAATATAATTTGCCATGTTCTTCTTTGTGGATAACCTCCTCATCTGAAATTGCTGTTTGTGCAGCAGGATCCCAGTTTACCATACGTATTCCGCGGTAAATAAGTCCTTTGTTATATAAGTCCACAAAAACTTTGAACACACTTTCAGAACGGATTTCGTCCATAGTAAAACAAGTCCTGTCCCAATCGCATGATGCGCCAAGCTTCTTTAACTGTTCTAGAATAATACCGCCATGTTTATGTGTCCAATCCCATGCATGTTTAAGAAACTCATCACGGCTAAGGTCATTCTTTTTAATGCCTTCTGATGCAAGTTTTCCTACAACTTTTGCTTCAGTTGCGATAGAAGCATGGTCTGTTCCGGGTACCCAACAAGCGTTTTTACCCATCATGCGGGCACGACGTACAAGTATATCCTGTATTGTATTGTTCAGCATATGTCCCATGTGTAGTACACCGGTGACATTAGGTGGAGGAATAACAATCGTATAAGGTTCGCGACTGTCTGGCTCGGAATGGAAAAACTTATTTTCCAACCAATATCTGTACCATTTATCCTCTACTTCGGCAGGATTATATTTACTTGCAATTTCCATATTAGTGGTTCTATTCTTTAATGAGGGTACAAAAATACAAAATAGTTTTTATTTGTTTCATATTTTGTAATATACAAGTAAAAATGTACATTCGGTTCTCATTCTTTTTAAATTAAATATATCATGAGAATACTTTGTAAACTAGTCTTATTATTGGTTGTTATTTTTACGGTTTCATGTAGTAAAAAAGAAAATCCCGTCTCTGTATCTTTAAATGTGATGAGTTTTAATATTTGGGTAGGTGGAGGAAAGTCTATTGGCGCAACGGCCGAAGTTTTCGTTAATAGTGGAGCTGACATAATTGGGGTTCAAGAGGCTTCCCGGGATGATAGAAATATTGCGGAATATATTGCGGACAGCCTCGGATGGCATTCTTATGTATACGACCGTAGTCCGACGATTATTAGTAAATATCCGATTATAGATACTTCTGCCAATAAACATGGTGTTAAAATTAAAATAGATGAGAGTCATTATGTCTGGATGTTTAATGTCCATCTGATACATTGTCCATACGAACCATATCAACTTAATGGTATAGAGTATTGTGGAGCTCCGTCTTTATCTACAGAAAATGAGGCTATAGAATCGGCTAGGCAGTCCAGAGAAAAGGATGTTAAATCCAATATATCCGATATTTTAAGTGTACAAAAAGAAGGTTATCCGGTTTTCCTGACAGGAGACTTTAATGAGCCATCTTGCCTGGATTGGACATCTGAGGCGGTAGAGGCTAAGTTGTGTAAAATAGCTGTTAAATGGCCATCGACAAAAGCTTTTATAGATAGTGCAGGCATGAAGGACTCTTATAGAATACTTTATCCGGACGAAGTCAAAAATCCCGGTTATACATGGACTCCTTTACCCGAAACCACAGCTTATACGGAAGTTTTGGATCGTATTGATTTTGTATTTTTCTGGGGTAATAATATAGAACTTAAGAATTCTCAGGTTTTAGGGGAAGAAAGTCCTGAAAGTGACATTAAATTCAATAATTATCCTTCCGATCATAGGGCAGTATTGAGTTCCTTTATTATTAAATGAAAGCCTAGGTTCTTTCATTTGCCTAATAGCATTATTATTAATAATCCGGTGCAAACGGACGAGATTGTAGCAACTAGCCCGGGAAGCATGAATGAGTGGTTTAATACCCATTTACCTATACGGGTTGTTCCTGTTCGGTCAAAATTAATGGCGGCAACAACAGTCGGATAATTCGGGAGGAAAAAATAGCCATTTACCGTTGGAAAGAGAGCAATCAGCATCCAAGGAGATATCCCGAGTAGAATACCTAAGGGCATTAACGCACGTACGGTGGCTGCCTGACTGTATAATAGGATAGACATTACAAATAATGCAACACCAAATATCCAAGGTGTGGAAGTTACAATTCCCTCGATGGAGGAGCTTAATTGTTCCATATTCCCATTTATAAAAGTATCACCCATCCATGCGATACCAAAGATGGCTACAACAGCTTGCATGCCGGCTACAAACACTGAACCTTGCGCCGCCTTAATCCCGTTAGTATTTGTAATAAGCAGAATTAGTGCTGCGGCCGACAGCATTAATATTTCTATGATGATAGGCATATTTAATGTCCTGCCTCCAATGTTCCGTAAATTTTCTATCGAGCCAAAGAGAATTATGAAAACAGTTGCCATTATGAAGATGAGTACTGATAGCCCTGCTTTACTTATTAGTTTGTGATCTTCTTGTTTTAGAATATGACTATCATTAAACATTCCCGCTTTGAGTCTTTTAATATACTCTTCATCTTCGTGAAGTTCTTTACCCAATCGCATACTTACTAGAGCACCAAGCAATACACCGACTAAAGTAGAAGGAATACTTATCATCAATATATCGAGTAGAGTTATATTAAATCCTGCCAACATACTCAGTAATGCAACTGTGGCCGCAGATATAGGACTGGCTGTTATTGCTTGTTGCGAAGCAATTACGGCGATGGAAAGGGGGCGTTCGGGACGAATCTTAGTTTCTCGTGCTACTTCGGCAATTACTGGCATTACAGAATATGCGACATGTCCTGTTCCGGCTACAAAAGTGAAGAGATAAGTCACTAATGGGCTTAATAAGGTTATTCGTTGAGGGTGTTTTCTTAAAAACTTTTCAGCCACTGCTACCATGAGGTCAAGTCCACCTGCTGCTTGCATACAACCTGCTGCAGCAATAACAGCAACTATCATCAGCATTACATCTATAGGAGGGGAGGTTGGTTCAAGCCCGAATCCAAAAACAAGTATCGCTAATCCTAAGCCTCCCATTACACCTAACCCGATACCTTGAATACGAGCTCCGATAATTATAGCTGTAAGAATAAAAAGAAATTGTATTAACATGTTGTATAATAATAAGATTAAAGGGGTAACTCCCAGTATAACATTTGTGTGAATGTTTTGTTGTGTGAATTTAATTCTATCATAATATTATGGTTAAATTAATTCTGACAAATATAGATTATATATTTAATTTCTACTTTATAATTCTTGTAAATAGGTACACATTTAGAATATCCATTTTTATTTTATGTTAACTATGGAACTACTTAACATTTTATCAAGTAATTCTTCTTTGTTTATATATTTAATCCTAATAATTTATACTAATTTTGCACTCTTATTCAATAATCAGGTATGCGTACATTGCAAGAGCTTGTAAATACGGTAGATCCGGGTTGGCCTATTATAAAGGAATGGATAGATGCGGCCAAAAACAAGGTGGAGATTTTACCTTGCGACCGTCAGCGAGCTGAAAACGCTCTGGTAAATACACAAGTAACTACACGTTCTTTGATGGGAGCTGTTGTTTATGAAACAGGAGGCCTGTTGATAGATAATGGTTGGATCAGAATATTAGGATCGGGGTCAGATCGTATGAAAAGATCATTGCCTGATTGGAATCAAGGAAAAACTTTTGAAGAATTCGGAGAACCTGCGCCATATATGTTGGTTGCAGATGATGTTATTGGTGGCTTTTATGCGATCAATGGAGGGTTCTTTGGTGAAGATGCAGGTAATATGTATTATTTTTCTCCCGATACATTGGGTTGGTTACCTATGGCAATAGGATATAGTCAATTTCTCTTATTTTGTTTCGAAACTGATATGGATGACTTCTATGAAGGTCTTCGCTGGAAAGATTGGAAAAGAGATGTGACTGTACTAAGTCCCGATTATGCTTATAATTTCTTTCCCTACCTATGGACGAAGGAGGGAAAGGATATAAATGATATTTCTAAAAAAGTTGTTCCTGTAGAAGAGATTTATAACTTTAATATGGAAATGAAAGATACGTTAGGTTAATATAAAACAAATAACACTTATGCAAGTCACAGAAAAAGAAGCGGATGAAATTATCCAACCAATTAGAAAAACAGATCTGATCTATCAAATAGAGGATAAACCGCCTTTCAGTGAGGCTATCTTTGCAGGCTTTCAACATCTGCTTGCAATATTTGTTGCTATTATAACACCTCCATTAATTATATCCCGCGCTTTGAACTTTAGTGCCGAAACGACAGGATTCCTCGTTTCCATGGCATTATTGGCATCGGGTATTTCTACTTTTATCCAATGTCGCCGTTTTGGCCCTGTGGGATGTGGGTTGCTTTGTATACAAGGAACCAGTTTCTCTTTTATCGGAGCATTGACCGCAAGTTTTGCCGCAAAAGGCGATATGACAGAGGCTGCTATTCTTGCTGCTATATTTGGGGTTTGTATTGCTGCTTCTCCGGTGGAAATGATTGTTAGTCGTTTACTAAAATATACAAAGAAGATCATTACTCCTTTAGTTTCCGGTATTGTGGTTACAATGATAGGTCTTTCATTGATCAAAGTCGCAATCATATCGTGCGGAGGTGGGTTTGGAGCTATGGGTGTTGAAGGTGCAAAAGGGTTCGGTAGCCCTCAAAACCTTGGATTGGCAGCCCTTGTTCTTGTATCTATTATAATACTGAATGGAATAAAGAATAAATATATTCGTATGAGTTCTATTATTATAGGGATCATAATCGGTTATGTAGCTTCTTACTTTATGGGTTGGATAGATTTCTCTAATATGGGAGAAATCGGTGCATTTACAATTCCTCAACCGTTTAAATATGGTTTAGGATTTGATCTTTCTGCATTTGTTGCTGTTGCAATTATTTATTTTATAACTTCAATTGAGGCTTATGGAGATATCACAGCCAATTCGATGATCGGAGGAGAGCCTATTGAAGGTCCTAAATTTATGAAACGTGTACAAGGTGGGGTTTTAGCCGATGGCATTAATTCAGCTATTGCAGGAGTATTTAATTCTTTTCCCAACTCAATATTTGCTCAGAATAACGGTTTGATTCAGCTGACAGGGGTTGCTAGTCGTCGTGTCGGATATTATATTGCTGTGTTTCTTGTTTTATTGAGTGCTTTCCCATTTATCGGCGGTATATTTTCCATTATGCCTGAGCCGGTTCTTGGTGGGGCTACATTGTTAATGTTTGGTACTGTTGCAGCATCAGGTGTTCGTATCATAGCATCACAAAATATCGATAGAAAGGCTATTCTTGTACTTGCTGTAAGCTTTGCTTGTGGATTAGGAGTAGAGCTTGTTCCTGATATCTTATTACAGATGCCAACTTGGGTAAAAGGTATTTTTGCATCTGGAATTACAACTGGTGGCGTGGTAGCTATCATTGCTAATGTTGTTATTCGTGTCAAAGAATAAATTCTAGAAGCCTTGTTTTATAGATTGTGTAATATAGGTACTTTATTATATATATTATGAAGTTATTAAAAGATCGTATTCTTAAAGATGGGAAAAGCTTTGATGGAGGTATTCTCAAAGTAGATAGTTTTATTAATCATCAGATGGACCCCATATTGATGAAATCGATAGGTGTAGAGTTTGTCCGTAAATTCGGAAATTTACCTATAAATAAAATTATAACAATAGAGGCAAGTGGTATTGCTCCTGCTATTATGTTGGGCTATTTGCTTGAGTTACCTGTGGTCTTTGTTAAAAAGGCTGTGCCTAAAACGATGGTAAATATGGTTTCTACTATTGCTCATTCTTTTACTAAGGATCGAGATTACACTATTTGTGTAAGTAAAGACTTTCTAAACCCTAACGATAAGGTCGTTTTTGTCGATGATTTCCTAGCTAATGGTAATGCTGCTATAGGAATTTATAATCTTATAAAAGAAGCAGGTGCAGAACTGTATGGAATGGGATTTATTATCGAGAAAAGTTTTCAGGATGGAGGACGCCGTTTGCGTGAACTAGGTATTCATGTGGAATCGTTGGCTAAAATAAAAGAATTGGGAGATAATAAAATTATTTTTGAAGATTAATTATGGAAAAGACAATCTTCTTTACCCCCGATATTCTATCCAATGTTGAACTACCGATTGAGGAGGGGCAGCATTGTGTAAAAGTATTGCGCAAGAAAGAAGGTGACGAGATTTTATTGACCGATGGGAAGGGTTTCTTTTATGATGCTGAAATTATCCAAGCCAATCCTAAACATTGTGTTGTAAACATTTTAAATACAACAGAACAACCAAAAGGTTGGAACTTTAATCTGCAAATTGCTTTTGCTCCTACCAAAAATATAGATCGTATAGAATGGTTCGCCGAAAAGGCGACTGAAATAGGTGTAGATCGATTTACGCCTATTCTTTGCCAACATTCGGAACGTAAAGAAATAAAGTCTCAACGTATTGAAAAAATTCTTGTTTCGGCGATGAAGCAGTCTCAAAAGGCATTGCTACCTCAGTTGGATGAGATACAATCTTTTTCTAAATTGATAAAGCAGGATTTTGACGGACAAAAGTATATTGCTCATTGCCACCCTCAGCAAAAAGAGTTATTGAAGGATATCTATAAAAAAGGGGGTAATGTACTAATTCTTATTGGTCCCGAAGGTGACTTTTCTGAAGAAGAAGTCAAAGAGGCTATTGCGAATGGCTTTCGACCAATATCTTTAGGAGAGAGTCGTTTGCGTACCGAAACAGCCGCATTGGTTGCCTGTTACACGATACATATTTTGAATTGATAAACTAGAATTTATATTCTTCCAGTTTCCTGACTATTTTAATAGTTTCCATCGCTTCTTTTACGTCATGAACCCGTAAGATGTCAGCCCCATTTTGCAAGGCGAACGTATTAAGAACAGTAGTTCCATTCAAGCTATCTATTGGGCTTGTCCCAAGTAAATTAGCAATCATTTTTTTTCTCGATATACCTACTAATAGGGGTAATTCAAAAACAGAGAATCCTCGTAATGCTGCCATTAATTCATAATTCTGATCGATGGTTTTGCTAAACCCAAATCCTGGATCAATAATAATGTCATTGACACCCAATTGATGTAATTCTGCAACTTTCTTCGAAAAATAATAAAAGATATCTTGAACTAGGTTGTTGTAGTTTGTTAGATCTCTCATTGTCTGAGGAGTTCCTCGCATGTGCATCAAAATATAAGGAACATTCAACTTAGCTACCACTGGAAACATCATTTTATCTATCTCTCCTCCCGAAATATCATTGATGATGGCTACTCCTTGTTCCTCAACACAAAAACGAGCAACATCGCTATAGAATGTATCCACCGAAAGAATGGCGTCTGGGAATTCTCTGTTGATTATCGGTAATGCAAATTTTAAACGATCTATCTCTTCCTGAGCAGATAAGAGGGTTGAGTCCGGACGTGTAGATTGAGCCCCTATGTCTATTATAGTTCCGCCCTGAGATAGAATTTCCGATACTCTATCTATAATCTGTTGTTCTGTTTCTTTACGGCTTCCTATATAAAAAGAATCGGGTGTTACATTCAGTATTCCCATTACTATAGGGTGTGATAGATCGAGTAATTCACCTTTTATATTGATTGTTTTCATATATACTATTTGTTATTGGTTTTCCATTATTTTATAGTCTTCTCCTGAAATCAATAAAAACAAGAGTTTGCGAAATCAAAAAGGGTAAAGGTATCATCAACGAAAGTCCAAAATAAGGTTTTGGATAGATAAATGTCAAAATATAATATATGATAGCAGGATAAAAAAATGTGAGAAATGATAGAGGCCGATTATTTCTTATTGTTTTAAAGAGATTAAGGAATGATGTAAGAGACAGAAAGCAAAATGTAAAATTGAAGAGGAATATTACAACAGAAAGCCACGCATCCATTCCATTCATGAAAGAATTTGGAAGGAAGGCCGTAAAAAAAAGCAGCACGACAGACAATATGCAGGTAGAAAATAGTACTACCATAATCATATAATAAAATGTACTTGCTTTTAGCATGCTTTTTATGTATATATTTTTCCTAAAGCTCAATAATCCCTTCTTCTAATATTGTCAGCTTTTCTATTCCTTCTTCAGTCACTACATATGTATTTTCAATACCTACAGCACCTACTTCAGGAATTACGAATTTAGGCTCTAATGCAAATATAATATTCTTTTCGAGTAACTCTTTCGAACGAGGAGTAAGGACAGGAGGTTCATTTATTTCAAGGCCTAAACCATGCCCTACAAATTTAGCCTGTTGTTTTGTTCCCATGAAGTACGCTTCCAGATTGTTCTTTTTTACCAATTCCATCGCTATATTGTATAAATCTGCACAACTGAAACCCGGTTTGGCTATGTCCATGATATGATCATGAATGTCAATGGATACTTGGTGTGCGCGATAGGCTATATCGAGGGTTTTACCTACGGAAAACGTACGGGTCATATCAGTCATCCAAGGGGAATAGTTTCCAGCCATATCTATCATAATTGTCTGTCCCTTTTCCAGTTTCTGCCCTGATGCACCTAAAGGTAGTGTGGGACTTGTACCTGCTCCACCCAATGCATAATCGTAAGGAGAAGGAGTTTCGGCATTTTCTCCGGCAAGCAAGCTTCCCATATAAATATCCATGTTTTCGCCGTAGCTACGGAAGATACCCATAGAGCCATGCAGGCGCATTATCTTTTCTATTTCGATTTGCAGTTCTATATCTGCCATTCCTGTCCTGTACACCGATGGAATGAGTTTGTAGACTGCTTCATGTTTTCGGGCGCAAGCTTTTATTTGTTCCAATTCAAAGTCGGTTTTCACACTGCGAATTTTGCGCATAAGGATTGATGCATTGGCAGCACTAGAAACGTCGAATGCATTCAATAAACGGCTGCATTCGCCGAAAGAAATGACATCAGTTTCTAATAAAATAGTTTTGGGTAACGGTATATTTCTGTTTTGTAGTTCATCAGAAATTTGTTCCGGTTTACGAATATTAATGGTATTGTCTAATAAAAGATTCTCAGGGCGTTTGATAAAATGACATGGTGTGTCACCGACAGGCAGGTAATAATATCCGTTATAAATCATACCGGTCATATAAAATACATTTACGGGAGTAGTAAGTATACATGCCTCTATATTCATCGTCTGCATTGCTTTTTGTAACGAAGCTCGACGAATTTCCAAATCTTTTGTTAGTGCCTCTTTGTAATCCATGTTTTATCTCTGCTTATATAAGTCTTTTTCTATAATATAATCATATACTTCATCAGGTAGGAATGCTCTGACATCTTTTCCTTCAGAAATACTATCTCTGATAAATGTCGATGAAATCTCTATAATTGGTGATTCTAAAGCCTCTACTTTGTCTCTGAATTTATTTGGTATTGTGATGCGAGAGCCTAGTCGTGGGTATACTTTTAATTTGTAGTTTTCCAGAATTTTGTCATACTCTCTCCAACTTTCAAATACATTCCAATTGTCTGCACCGATAATAAGTGTAAAACAATACTCAGGATATTGTTTTCGTAGAGCATTTAATGTGTTTATTGTATAAGATGGTTTAGGCATCGAAAATTCAAAATCGCAAGCAATAATCTTCGGGTATTTGGTAAGAGCAAGTTCAGTCATTTCCATACGTATATGTTCGGACGAAAGCTCTTCTTCTGACTTTAGTGGGTTGTGAGGACTAACTAAGAACCATACCTCGTCTATGTCTGTAAATTCTACAATATAGTTTGCAAGGATGAGGTGTCCTATATGGATGGGATTGAAAGATCCCGAAAAGATGCCTATATTCATTTTGCGAGAAAATCTTTTACTACTTTCAAGGCTTTTGCCTTAGCCTCTTCCAAGTTGTCATTTTGAATAACGATATCAAATTGAGGTGCAAATGTCATTTCGTACTCTGCCTTTTCTATGCGGGATTCAATTATTTCAGGAGAGTCAGTCCCCCTCTTTTCCAGACGAGTACGAAGTTCATTGATAGAAGGTGGCTGTATGAAAACTGAAAGAGCATTGTCTCCATAGAATTTTTTTATATTACAACCCCCGATTACATCTACATCGAAGATGACATTGCCTCCATTATCGAGAATACGTTGTACTTCTGATTTTAAAGTGCCATAAAATTTATCTTTGTAAACTTCTTCATATTCGAGAAATTCATCATTTGCTATTTTATGCCTGAACTCATCGGGAGAATGAAAATAATATTCTATACCATGTTTCTCTGTGCCTCGAGGTTGACGGCTGGTCGCTGATATTGAAAATTGTAAGTTTAAGTTTTGAGATAACAGATAATTTACGATGGTCGATTTACCTGCTCCCGATGGAGCTGAAAATATGATTAGTTTACCCATTTTACCGAATATTCTTACAATACATTTAATACCTGCTCTTTGATTTGTTCCAACTCATCTTTCATGCGAACTACAATTTGTTGCATTTCGGCATGATTAGATTTGGACCCCATTGTGTTTATTTCACGTCCCATCTCTTGAGATATGAAGCCTAATTTTTTACCTTGTCCCGATCCTGACTTCATTGTTTCAAGGAAGTAGTTAAGATGATTGGTTAACCTTGACTTTTCCTCGTTGATATCGAGCTTCTCGATATAATATATCATCTCCTGTTCGAAACGGTTTTTGTCATAATCGAAGTCTTCTATTTTTTGAAGGGCCTCGGTAATCCGAACTTTTATCTTATCTACTCGCTCAGCTTCATAAGGTTCTATCTCATTAAGCAGGGATGCGATATTACTGATTTTTTCTTCAAACAGTTTTTGTAGCATAGCTCCTTCTTGCTTGCGAAAATCCAACAATTGCTTTACAGCATCATCGATAACCCTCGATACAGCATTCCATTCTTCTGCATCTACTTCTTGCGATTCATATTTTAATACGTCAGGCAAACGAAGCAAAGTCTGAAACCAGTCTGTTGGAGTTTCTATGCCTAATCGTTCGGCCGACTCTTTAATTTGTTTGTAATAGCCTTCCAGCAGATTTTGATTTATTTGATTAGGTGTTTCATTTCCTATATTTTCTACATATATAAGAAAATCTACTTTACCACGTTCTAATTTACGGGACAGCAAGTTGCGGACCCACATTTCATTCTCTTTGTATAGGTTGGGCATACGTACCGATAGGTCCAGTTGTTTGCTATTAAGAGACTTTATTTCTACTGTGACTTTTCTTTTGTCTAATTCGGTAGATGCTTTACCAAAGCCGGTCATTGATTGTATCATGCTGTACGTTTTAGTTTTAATTGCAAAAATAAACAAATATTATGCGCGATGACTAAAAAAAGCGAACTTTAAATAGGAAAACAGCGTTAATCATTAGTAATTCTTTATTTTTGTAAATAGTAAGAATCTAAAGATAAGTATATTTATGAGTACAAAACTATTTCTGCAATACCCTAAATGTAGTACATGTAAAAAAGCTGCTAAATGGCTTAAAGATAATTCTATATCTGTAGATAGCCGAGATATATCTGTAGATAATCCTACAAAAGAAGAATTGGCTGGATGGATAAAGCTTAGTGGACTGCCAATTTCTAAGTTTTTCAATACTTCCGGTAAGATTTATAAAGAACAGAATCTAAAAGAAAAAGTTAAATCGGCTTCTAACGAAGAACTGATTGAGATTCTTGTATCAAGCGGGATGGTTGTAAAGCGTCCGCTTATAGTTTCTGATAAATATGTATTAGTTGGATTTGACGAAGACGAATGGAGTGAACAACTGAAATAGGCCATTTTATATGGAGGAAAAAGAAGAAGTCATAAAAGATGCAACAGAGCAGATTCCCCCTAAAAAAAGTTTCATTAAGAAGCTTTTAAAGGTTTTCCTATATATAGTTCTCTCTATTATCGGAGTGAATGTGCTTTTGTATGTTTTACTTTCTATTCCTTTTATCCAGCAAAAGGTCGCCGATTTTGCCGTAGATCAATTAAAATCTACGATGAAAACAGAGGTTTCTATCGATGAAGTGCGGCTCAGTTTATTTAATCATGTGACTCTTAAAGGTATTTATATCGAAGATCAGGCGAGAGACACGCTACTGTATGCTAAATCTTTGGATGCCTCACTTAATCCATGGAAATTTATAAAAAATAGTACTATTGAAATAACAGGAATTGCTCTCGAAGATTTTTTGATAAATATAAATCAAAAAGATAGCATTAGCGACTTAAACTTTCAGTTCGTAATTGATGCCTTTTCCAGTAACGATACGACGAAAACTGACACAACAAAGAGTTCACTGCTTGTAGTTATTAATGACTTAAGTCTGGTTAGGGGACAATTGAATTATAATATCCTATCTGCTGCAAAAACTCCTAGTCTTTTTAATGCTTCGCATATTTCAGTATATGACTTTAATGCAAATCTTGATCTTAATTCAATAAATCCCGATAAGTTTGATATTGTGTTAAATAGCCTTTCGGCAAAAGAAAGATCCGGAGTCGAAATAAAAGACTTGAAAGGTAAGTTGTTCTCGGAAAAATCTCAGCTTTGGATAGAAGGGCTGTCTTTATATTTGCCTGACTCGCATCTTAAAACTAATAAGGTTCAATATAATCTATCAACAAATGATTTTGAGATAGAAACCGAAGATACGGAATTTTCTGCTAAGGATTTGGTCGCATTCCTACCAAATATGAAGTTTCTGAAAAATAGAATTTCTCTAAAAACTAAGATAAAAGGAATTTTACCTTCTGTTCAAATTGATACAATAAATCTGACTTATGGCGATGACTTCGTACTTAATGGAAAAGCAAGCTTGGCTAGTTTTAAAGAGTATGGTAATTCTGCTATTAACCTTTCTATAGATAAAGCTAAGGCTTCGACCTCTGCTATCACTGATTTTGCACGATTAGGAGACTCCACGTTCATTGTTCCGGATATATTAAAAAATATGGGGGATGTATATTTGAAGGGAAGGCTTACTGGGCAATTGGATAAATTCAGACTAGATGCGGAGGCTTGGTGTAAACAAGGATTACTATCCCTTTTGGCGACGGGGGCCGTTGATACAACATTTTCAAATTTTAATGTTGTTGCCGGATTGAAAACACAGAATTTCGGCTTGGGGAAACTATTGGGTGGAGATACAGGTTTGGGTAGCTTGACTGCACGTCTTAATTTAAAAGCTAAACAGAGTAATAAAGAGTCTCTTTCTGCACAGGTAATTGGAAACATAGATGCACTTCAGTATCAGCAAGAAGCCATTGTTAATGTTCCTGTCGAAGGTTTTTACAATGTGGATAAGATGGGGTTGACAGCTGTTGCCGATTGGTCGATTGGGAAGATATTAGTTAAAGCAGATATGTCGCAGGCAAAGGTTCCTGACATAAATGTACAACTAAGAGTTGATTCTCTACATTTAGACCGTTTCTATAAAAATAAAGATTGGGTAAATCCTCGCTTAACGTTAGCCCTCAATGGGAGCATTCATGGTTTGGATATCGATAATATTACAGGGAAAGTCGTTGTTGATAGTCTTGATTTTCATGATGAAAATTTCTCATTCAAACCAGGTAAGTTTATCTTAGAATCAGGGATTGATACAGATAAAAGTAAGTATATAACATTAATATCTTCACTCCTTACAGCAAAGATTGCGGGGCAATACTCTTTTACTACTTTCAGTGATGAGTTTACTAATCTGATGAATGGATATTTACCCGATGTATTTCAGATGAGAAAACGCACGAAAAAAGAACAGAACAATTTCACATTTGCTATAACGGCAAATAATACGGAAGAGTTGGGGCAAATATTTGTTTTGCCTATCGATATTATTAGTCCTGCGACAATAAATGGTCGTATAAATACAATAGATAAACAACTCTCGATAAAGGGAAATATACCCCATGTGCGTTTTGGCGACTTTGACATTAACAATACTGTCATTGATGTTGCGAATCTTGATTCGGCGTTTAATATGTCTGCAGCAAGCAGAGTTACTATGGATAAAGGGAGTTACAGATTGGCTACGAATATTAATGGCGAAAAGAATGTTATTTATTCATTTATAAGCATCAATAGCGACAGTACTGAGGTAAATATTAAAGGAGATATTGAAGCATTAGCCCAATTCAGTAGAAATGAAAAAAACGAATTAGTTTCTTCACTAAAGATAACACCTTCGGATATAATGATAGATAGGCTTGCCTTAAACCTGTTACCTGCCGATATACTTAACGAAGGGCAACGGACGGAGATACATAATCTGGGGCTAGGTTTGAATAAGAAGCCGTATTTTAATTTGGATGGCGTTATTTCACGAGAAGAAACTGATAGTTTAAAACTTAACTTTAGCCATGCTGAGATAGGGGAATTATTGGAGGCTTTTGATGTGAAGAACGTACGGGGGTGTATTCATGGTGATGTATTATTGACAAAAATATTAGACCAACCGGAACTCTATACTCGTGAATTTGAGATTGCAGATATAGTTATATTTGGAGATACACTTGGAACGATGAGTTTAGATAGTGAGTGGAGTGATGATTACGGTGGAGTAACAATGGCTGCGTCTCTAGCTCATAAGGATCAGGTATATGCCGAACTAGATGGAACGGTCTACACAAATCAGGACTCCTTAGATTTACAATTGCGGATGGAAAAAATGCCTTTAGGCTGGACTCAGCCATTTGTTTCATCTATGATAAATAAAGTTTCGGGAACGATCAGTTCTAATCTGATGGTAGAAGGAAGTAGTAAAGCTCCCCTTGTGCGAGGTTTTCTTGGTTTTAATGATACTAAAATAGGGGTGGATTATACGAATGTAGTATATACAATCTCGGATACAATACGGGTTAGTCCTGATAAAATTGGCTTTGAAAATCTTACACTCAAGGATGATTATGGTAATACAGCCAATGTAAATGCAACAGTGACGCATAAGAACTTCAATCAAATGAAGTACCTTTTGAACATGCGGATGAACAAATTGATGGTTCTGAATACGGAACATCGCACCGATAGTCTATTCTATGGGAGGGTGTTTGCCTCAGGTACAGTAAGGATTGATGGTGATGACAATGGTATAAATATGAATATGCAGGTAAAAAATGATAAGAATTCTACATTGAATATTCTTTTACCTCAACGTTCGGAAGCTACGGATTACAAGAGTGTAGTATATATAAATGTGCCCGAAGAAAGATTGAAGAATTCGTTGAAAGATATTGCCAAGAAAGTGAACGATGAGCCTCTGCCAATGAAGCTAAATGTGAAATTAGATGTAACTCCTGACCTCAAAATAGGAGTTGTTATAGATCCGGTTACAGGTGATGCAATGGAAGCTAGAGGAAGTGGAGTTATAAACTTCAGCTATGATATGCAAAATGAAAATATGTCTACTTTTGGAGACTATACTCTGACTGAAGGAATCGTTAAGTTTAATCTGCAAAATATAAAAAAGCTCGATTTTAGTATTCGTAACGGAAGTAAGTTATATTTTATTGGTGATCCTTTGGATACGAAATTTGATATTACGGCTTTCCGCCGTGTGAGGCCCGATATTAAGACTTTGGATGCAAGCCTGTCAACAGGAGAAGGTTCTACAAAAGTATTAGTAGATTGTTTACTTGGGATAAAAGGTAATATGGATAAAATGGATATTACTTACGATATTAGTCTTGTGGATGCTCCTGATGATGTACGGGCAAGGGTGAATAGCCTTATCAATACCGAAGATGTAAAAATAAGACAGTTTGCATACCTGGTAGCTATGGGAGCTTTCTATCCAAGTTCTAGTAGTAGTGGAGCCAATTTTGGTAGTGGATTATGGACTGGCGTGGCTTCAGGGGCTATTTCGGGAGTTTTGACTTCTTTGATGGGAAATATGCTCGGTGATAAATGGCAGATAGGGGCTAATGTAGAATCGAATGATGGTACTCTTTCTGATATGGATATGAGTGTAAATGTTTCACGTAAGTTTTTAGATGACAGATTGACTTTTAAAACGAATGTAGGATATCATAACGATCAGCATGCATCTGCTAATGGTAGTACATTTATTGGCGATTTTGATTTGGAGTATCAGCTAAACTCAATGTGGACATTAAAAGCATATAGCCATACTAACGAACAATATTATCGTACAGCTTTGTATACTCAGGGGATTGGTATTGTCTATAGTAAAGAAGCTGCTACACTAAAACGTTTGTTCCAATCCTTTAAGCCAAGACGGTTTAGGGCCAATCAGCAACTTCAGTCCGAGACACCGCAAAATGGTGAGAATAATAAACCTCTACAGCAACCATCCGACTCTACTCAGACAGTGGTAAACAAACAGCCTGTGATAAATGAAGAAAAGAAAGGAAAATAATAATGATTAGCTATAACTAATTAATGTAATAATATATCTCTGAGCTTTTTTCTTTTCTCTGGGGTTAATTTCAACTCATTGAGCATATAATCGTCTACAGAACCACTTTTCTCTCTGATACATGATATTCCGTATTTCAGATAAGTGAGATCAGTTTTTGTAAGCATAGTTAGAGCCTCTTGGCGCGATTCAGACAAGCTATCGGCATCTTTTATTAGTTTTGTTCTGTCAATGCCTATTCCGGAGATCATATAGTCGTCTTCTATTACATCGAGGGGTACATCCAATGCACGTAAAAGGAAATAGGTTGCTAAGCCGGTCTGATCTTTACCCAAATAACAATGAAAAACAATTGGGTAATTTTTCTCGTCACACAAGTAATCAAAAAAACTAGCATATTCTTTTGCGAAGTTATTTACCATGTCTTTATAGGTATCCTGAGTATATATAATTGCATCTCCGCGTAGGAATTTGCCATCTAGCACCTTTTGAGAAATAGAACTATAGCCTTTCATCGATATTGGGATACGTATATTGTTCTTGCAATTGTATCTATCTAGTCTTTTCCTTTTTACATCTTCGGATCTTAGATCAATTATTGTTTTTATGCCGAGATTGTCTATTTCTGTACTGTCATGGGGAGTCATGCGGGAGAAACTACCCGATCGGAATAATCTACCCCAGCGAATATTGCGGTTGTCATTGGTTGTATAGCCACCTATATCTCTGAAATTTTGTATACTGTCCAGCTCGAAAAAACGATTAGTTATAATGTCAGACATTGCCCCGGCAACCTTAATACGAAAATATTTTCGTTTCCCGGAAGTCTTTGATGAATTATCAATCATAGCAATATAGTCATTCGAATTTACGGTCATGTTAGGTATTGATGGGAATAGGCTATCATTGTCCGATATAAATATTTCAACAGGAACATTATCAATTTCAGGATATATTTCCCATCTCAGAATATAATTTCCATTCCTATCCATCTCACATAATGCAGTAATGGAAGGTTTCGAAGAGCAGTTGTATAAGGTCGTTAAACCTACTATATAGACTAGTAATTTAAGTTTCATTTTTAAATCTAACATCTAATTGTTTTAATTGCCGTTATAACAAAGATACATTAGTCATATGTTGTTTTCAATAGAATATGAGCTTTTTGCAAAGATTTACCTTTTTTTCACACTTAGCGCTTTTAACTGTATAATAGAAAATATATCAACTAAATCCGTATATTTGCTATGTTTTAGGTTATAGAGGATATACAGAAGAAAATCATTTGGAATAGAAGTTATTGTTAATAAATGGATAAGGCTATTCAAAGAGCCCAAATAATTCGGGAAAAATATACGAAAAGAGCATCTCTCAGCCTGGAGGCAGAGGGGAACTGGTCTTTATATGCCGGAAGTTCCGTTAGCAATATAAATCATTCTACGGCTATTCTTACAGGGAATGGGAGTGGGCTTTTCCCTCTAAATGTAAGTACTTCCATCCGTCTCTATTTTGAATTGGTATGTGGTGATGAGAAATTAATCTTCTCCGAAAAGCATCTGCCAATGGCCGGAGGTTATAATTTTCGTGATTTAGGAGGATTAAAAACCCAAGAGGGGAGAACGGTTAAGTGGGGTAAGCTTTTTAGGGCAGATGAGTTGTCAAACCTTACCGAAGAAGATGTCAAATATTTATCCAGTATACCTATAACGTCAGTTATCGATTTTAGGGCTCAGAATGAGGCTCGGCGCTCTCCCGACAAATTGCCTTCGACAGTTCATTTTACATACCCGATTGCCATCACTCCGGGGAATCTTAGTAACGAAGGAATACAAGCAAATTTGTTGAAGACAAATATCGATTCTCATATGAAACATATGAATCGTTTGTTGGTGAGTGATCCTGCCTGTGTGAGAGCCTTCCGCATATTTTTTGCCATTGTACAAAATAATCTGAGTGCACCTTTAATATTTCACTGCTCGGCCGGAAAAGATAGGGCAGGCATGGCAACAGCATTAGTGTTATTCGCTTTAGGTGTAGATGAGGCAACAGTGATGGAAGATTATCTGATGTCTAAAATATATCTTAGTGATAAATATGACGCTTTTATAGCCAGGTATCCTCGTGCCGAATCTATTTTTACTGTAAAACGAATGTTTTTACAAGCTGGGATCAATCAGATAAAAAGAGATCATGGTACAATTCTTAATTTTCTTACAAAAGAGCTCAAGGTGGATATTGTGAGGATGAGAAGGTTGTATTTGGATAAATGATTCTTCACAATTCGTACTTATTATTGGCATAGCCAATCCCTTTTTCTTTTTGAGTTAAGGTTTGATAATAATCATTTTCTTCTTAAACAAAATCAATCTTGTTCTTGTTAGGAAATAACAGCCTTAATAAATCTATATATTATATATGGCTTTGTTATAGATTAAATCAATATTGATATATAAAGGTTCAATTGTCTAAATTTGTTATTCGCAACAATAATTATTATATTTGTCTATATAGAATAAATCAAAATAAATAAATTTTATAATTATGAGTACATCTACAT
>NZ_JAEPKU010000044.1 GCF_016652235.1 Dysgonomonas sp. Marseille-P4677 | reverse complement strand
ACCTAGCAAACATCATCCAATAAAAAGAATACATATACTTATATATTAGATAATTAAATTAATTACAAAATTTTTATTTTCTCTTTATTTGAGTGTTTTATATTATTATTTACACCTTTTTTACACCCCCAATTAAAATATTATTTTACCTTTGCCAATAAGAGTTAAGAAAGAGAATACAACCTCAAAATCTTTTTACAATGGCTAAGATTCAAACAAAAACCAAAGAAAATCCCAAATTACAGCAAAAAGCATTAACGGATGGCAGGCAAAGTTTATACCTTGAATACTATATGGGATATAACAAAGTCATTGATGAAACAACGGGTAAAGAGAAGATTAAGCATATCAGAAGTAAAGAATACTTAGGATTATATCTTTTAGCTAATCCGAGGACACCAGAGGAAAGGCAAAAGAACAAGGAAACTTTGGCTTTAGCTAATGAAATTCGCACAGATAAGGAAAGAGAGTTGATAAGCCAGAAACATGGTAAAGTATCTCCGGTGAAACAAAAAATAAATTTCATTGACTATTATCAGTCTTATGTAAATACTTATACAAAGAAAGACATTCGTATGATGGAAGGAAGCCTTCAGCGATTTAAAGATTTCCTATCCGAATATTACCCTGTATTTAAAGTCAATATTCGTCCAGATCAAATAGACAAAGATATGATGGTGAAGTTTGTCGAATATCTACAAAGCCGATCTGTAGGAGAAGGTGCGAGAGGTTATTTTCAACGATTTAAGAAGGTTGTCAAACATGCAACCGAGAAAGATATATTTCTAAAGAATCCATGTAATGGGGTTGTCTGTGTTGTAGATGATAGTGCATTGACTAAAGATGTCTTAACATTGGAAGAAATACAGCAACTTGCCAAAACCCCTTATCAGAATGGTGATATAAAAAGGGCTTTCCTTTTTTGTTTGTACGCAGGTTTAAGATATTGTGATGTTGTTGATTTGAAATATAGTAACGTGGATTATTCAGGCAAGAGAATCAAATTTGAGCAGGCTAAAACAAAAGGTCATTCGAAAAATTCTATTGTTATTATTCCTCTTAGCCAAACTTTACTAAGTCTTATAGGGGAAAAACCGAAAAAAGATGATTATATATTCAAGTTGCCTAGTCATACAGGATGTTTGAAAGCTTTGAGAACGTGGGTTACTCGTGCGGGAATTGACAAGCATATTACTTGGCATTGTGCTAGGCATTCATTTGCTGTTAATTTATTAGGAGAATGCCAGACCGACATAAAGACAGTTGCCTCACTTTTAGGGCATAGTGGATTAAAGCATACGGAGAAATATACCCGTGCTGTAGATTCATTAAAAGAAAAAGCCGTAAATTCATTGCCAGAAATTAGCTTAGAATAAATTATAATTACGAACGCAGTGCGTCCACAATTTTAAAACCATGAATAAAGGAGAATTGAAAAGCAGTAATAGCCAAATCATAATATATCAAACATCTGATGGAAATACTACACTAGATGTACAGTTAGAGAATGATACTGTTTGGTTGACTCAGTCTCAGATGGTTGAATTATTCGGAAGAGAGCGAACCGTTATAACTAAGCATATAAATAATATATTTAAAGAAGGAGAACTTGATGAAAAAGGCAATGTGCATTTTTTGCACATTGCAAATTCTGATAAACCAGTTAAAATTTATAATCTTGATGTAATAATATCTGTTGGATATCGAGTTAAATCTCAACAAGGAACTCAATTTCGTATCTGGGCAAATAAAGTTTTGAAAGAGTATCTTGTAAAAGGCTTTGTAGTCAATCAACAAGCGAAAGTCAAACAATTGCAAGAAGCTTTAGATTCAATAAAGATATTAACTGGCATAGCTACCAGGCAAGAAGCAACTAAAGATCAGGCAATAGATATACTACAAGTTATCAAAGATTACACCTATGCTCTCGATACATTGGATAGATATGACTATCAATCCCTTGAAATAGATAATACAACAAAAGAAGAATCATTCCGAGCTACTTATGAGAGTGCGACGAAAGCCATAAATACTCTTCGTGAAAAATTTGGTAGTGGTGGATTGTTTGGAAACGAAAAAGACCAATCATTCAGAAGTTCTATTAATACCATTTATCAAACATTTGGCGGTGAAGATCTTTATCCGAGCATAGAGGAAAAAGCAGCTATGTTATTATATTTAGTTGTCAAGAATCATTCATTTAGCGATGGAAATAAACGAATTGCAGCTTTTTTTTTCCTTTGGTTTTTAGAAAATAATGGTATTTTATATAAACCAAATGGTTCAAAATTAATAGAAAACAATACTTTAGTTGCTCTTACCTTGATGATTGCTGAAAGTAGAACAGAGGAAAAAGATGTGATGGTAAAAGTCGTTGTGAACTTGATTAATAGAAATAACTAGAAACTTCTTAAATGTAGCTTTAAACAAATACCTTGAAATTGATGGGATTGATAAGCTTCAGCAGTATGTTAGAGATATCAGGAGAAGAGTAGAATTCAAAAAAGGTCAATTATTCTTTGAACAAGACTATATTTGCAAAGTTGCAGGATATACTCATTATAACAGACATTCTCCATACTATTGTCGCAATATTACATAAAGAAAGAGCAAAACCTGCATCCCTATTTTTAGGATACGGTTTGCTGGTATTCTCAATATTGGGATGCCTATTAGAACCTGTATCCGGATTTTGGCTTTTCTTTCAGGCGTTGATTTTTATTTTCTCCAGCAAGAATAGCCGATAAATTATTTAGAATTTACGTATAGTAAAGATAAATCTGAAAAGTACATTGACCAGTGGATTTTATAGTCTCTATTATCTAAGTGAGTTTTTGAGGTTCGACTATCTAAATATAATATTATTTCCAGTAAATTTATTTCTTATATTTGTTATAGTTCAAAAAATAGAAAGATTATGAGCATAAATATTGTATTTCGGCCTTCTCGAACGAAACACGAAGAAGGGTATTTAAGTCTTCGGGTCTATTACGGAAAACAAGTACGGCAATTAGCGACAGGACTTCGGTTAAATAGCTTGGAATGGGACCATAAAAATGCCAGAATAGTAATGATTGATTTTTCTCCAGAGAGAAAGAACTATATTCAACGGTTAAATACTGAACTTCGAAACAAAATTTTTCACTTGGAAAGACTTTTGGCCGTATACAAAGAGAAAAAGGATTTTGATATTGAACATTTAGTGTCAGAATTCAGGCTGTCTTCTTTTCCTAATAGTTTTTCGGCCTATGTTCATTTGTTGGCAGAAAAGCTAATCCGGCAAAATCGTTACAGAACAGCAGAAGCTTATCTGACTCTAATGAGACGACTCACCCGTTTCAATCAGAATAAAGACTTTTCTTTAGATAAAATAACTGTAGACTTTGTGGAGGATTTTGAACGGTTGCTATATGCTCAGGGATTGAGTCTGAATAGTATATCCTTTTATATGAGAAACCTGCGAGCAATCTACAATAAAGCAATCGCTGATAAGATTCTAATGTTGAATCTGGATAATCCTTTCTTCCGTGTCTATACAGGAGTCAGATCTACACCTAAACGAGCTTTGTCCAAAGAGGAAATCAATCAGGTTTATTCATTGGACTTGTCATATGTGTTAAAAGAAAAAGCAAAAAATAACAATGAACAGAGAAAAATCAAAGAGCTGGATCAATCCCGTGACCTCTTTATGTTCAGCTTTCATGCCCGTGGAATGTCTTTTGTGGATATGGCTTTTCTGAAAAAGACAGATATTAAAAATGGTATTCTTTCTTATCGCCGAAAAAAAACAGGCCAGCAATTGGACATTAAAATCAATCAATCTCTAAGGAAACTGATTAATAAATACTCCAAGGCGACTGCAGGTTCTCCCTATGTGTTTCCAATTATCAAATACTTGAATAAAGACGTATACAGTCAATATTTAAGGGCTTTAGGACAACAGAATCATAATCTGAAAGTTATACAAAGACTGGCAGGGGTGACACGTCCGATTACGACTCACGTAGCCCGTCATACATGGGCAACTATTGCCAAAGAAGAGAATCTGCCTATTTGGACCATTTCTGAAGGTTTGGGGCATTCCTCGGTTAAGACCACTTATATTTATCTCGCTTCTATTAATCGTACAAAGTTGGACGAAGCCAACGATATAGTGGCTCGTGCGGTCGGCTTCTAGAGCCTAAGCTATTGGTCACTAAACTTTGCAAAATACTTTATTGAACGTATGTTTTTTATTTCAGGAGAGATAAAACTTTTTAGTGTGCTCAAACTTTTCCAGGAGAAACTTGTTTTCTTATTAAATGCCTAAATACAGACGTGAGAAGATTTTTTTAAATAAAATTGCAGAATTGCAATCTAAAAATGCAAGAATATAAAAATCACTTCTTAAGTGATATAATTTTGGATGCAAATATATGTATTTATTTTTAACAGATACATATATTATCGATTATTTATGAACGACTTATCTAAAAAGATAAGAGAGAATAGCATCTGATCTCTTTAAAATGTATAATATGTTTTGTCTTGTAGTAAATATGTCTAATTTATTGTATATAAGCCTTTTATTCCCTTTAACATCATATCTTTTTTCAGGCACAAAACATCATTCGTAATACATTCAATACCAATATATTACACAACCTCCAAGAATTTACTTTACACCAATTTGATACATTTTGTTTTTGAAGAACATAATAGCCTTATTACTAGTGCTTACAATGAATAAAAAACACTTAAGAAGTGAAGTGTAAAAAATGGGCACAAACTAAAAGTTAAAATGACAGTTTTACAAATTAACTAAATTTATATCACATTTAATGAAACTACATGGAACAAGTAAATTTTAAACGAAAAAGATACAATTTGACAGCATTTAATTTAATGCTGCTTGTAGTTGTAATATTTGGATTCTCTCCTCTGGTGCAGGGGCAAGTAACCATTGGCATTGGAAAGGAACCCGATAAAGGTGCTATTCTTGACTTGAAAGAAAATGAGGATGGGAGTTCTAAAAAGGGGTTATTGCTACCGCGTGTGGCGTTAGTAAGTCTTGATCTTGCGAGTCCTTTGCCTGAACATATTCCTGGAATGTATGTATATAATACCACCAGAGAAGGGGATTTAGTTCCCGGAAACTATTTTAACGATGGGTTCAAATGGATACGTGTGAAAGATATAACATCCGAACCATGGCTTAATTCTGAAACAGCTTTGGGTGCAGAAAAAGTAGAAGAAAATATCTACCATACGGGGACAGTGGCTATGGGGACTGTAACCACCGACGCTTCGGCACAAGTAGAAATAGCCTCTAACTCAAAAGGGTTGCTAATACCCCGCCTTTCGCGACTTGAAAGAAATGGTATAGCTAATCCTGCTAACGGCTTGCTTATATTTAATACCACAACGAATTGTCTCAATTATTACGAAGGACAGGTGAAAAAATGGCTCAGTTTGTGTGGAACCTACGATCCTGCACAATTCGACTTGTTGAATTGTAATAACCCTACAGGTCCTAAAGGAACATTCACCGAAGGAGCTGCTCTAAATACATCAAATGTTTATACCCTAGTAATAAATGTTACTGAAATAGGTACTTATGATATAGCAATAACAACAATAAACGGCTATACTTTCTCTAAGTCCGGGGTGTTTACATCAACTGGAACTTATGAAATTGAACTTGGCGGACAAGGCGCCCCAATCAAAGAAGGGGCAGACGCCGTTACATTAATATTTAATAACTCAATAATAACGCCAAATTGTACCTTGCCTCCGGTTACGGTTAATCCTGCAAGCATCAGGCTTACCGTTAATTGTTCTGCTACAAAAGTATATGGAGAATATATAACTAGGGTCTCTCTTAACTCATCGAATTATGTAGAGGTGGAAGTGAACGTAACTTCAGCCGGAGAAACTGTTATAGAAACTTTATACGAAAATGGCATAAAATTCTCTTCCGGCTCTATTTCGCTTTCAACAGGTAGCCAGAAAGTTAAACTATATGGGCAAGGAACACCTATTGCAGCGGGCATATTCACCAGAAATGCTTTCACTATAGACAATGCCACTTGTACACCTACTATAGAAGTAAAAAGTTCTACGGGAACATTTGATTTTCCAGCAAATAGATGTCAGGAAATATTAGATGAGAACCCGTCAGCAAGAGATGGTTATTACTGGGTGAAAGAGGCTGGTGGCAATAAATTTAAGACTTATTGCGATATGGAACCTGATGGAGCCTGGACCCTGATTAAATCATTATCTGAGAGACAGATCCTCGTTACAGAAAAAACTCAGAATGAGTCCTTTGCGACTCAACGCTCTAGAAATCCAGTTACCTCAAGGGAAGGAAAATTCAATGAATATGCATTTTCCTTATCAGCAGCAACTGTTAATAATATAGGAAATAGTGTTAGCTCAGAGAGAAAAATCAGATTTACCATTAAAGAACAAGGGCATACAACTACCTCCGATGCTACTTATCTGGATATAGAAAGCTCAACGGTTTCACCAAATGAAGATATATGGACTCAGGATAATTACTGGATAGTTACTATGTATAGCGGTAATCCTTCAACAGGGAATTATACATCTAGTAATAATATAACTGAAGGTAAATTATTCGGCCGTTCTTGGGGGAAACCCGACGCAAATTCTTCAGCATATTATTTCGAAGGCGTTCGATTTGCGGGTACCCCTCCCGGAATGTACAGCTACAATGATTTCTTTACAGGATTCTATGGCGGATTAGGTTATGTTGCTGGTAACTCTTCTGCTAACAATCGTACTTATACATATCATGACCGTACAGATGGTAATAATGGTAAAACATATACCTTCAACTTATATTACATAAATGACTTGTACGGGTTATATATGAATTCTGAAAACCAGCTTAACCATCATATCGGGACTTGTGCCAACAGTACGGATGATTTTGGCGGGGCAAGCTATTGTAATGCTGGATGGTCCAACTGGAGGCCTCACAATTTCAACAGGAGGCCGGATGGAAACTACGAAGGCCGTATAGTCCAGTATTGGGTTAAATAACATGTATTGACAAACTTATATAATATGAATACTAATGAGCCGGACAAATATCCGGCTCATTAGATAATCTTATAAAACTGAAGTAATGATACGCTTTGTTATATTCTTTTATCTGTTTCTCTTCACAATCTTCATGTTTGCACAAGATGGTTATACATTATACGGAAAAATAGAAAATACGGAAAATGCATATCTCGTTTATCTTTATTATCCAATAGAAAATGAATATGTTATTGATTCCTGCGATATTACAAACGGACTCTTCCGCTTCTCCGGTTTTGTCGAGTATCCCGTTTTGGCTACATTGGAGTTAAGAAATAAAGATATTTCTTCCGCAAATAATTCAAGCGATGTATTCTATCTCTATTTAGAGAATGCTCCAATTATGATAAATATGGATAGAGAGGGTAGGTCGATTATTTCAGGGTCGCGTACGCATGATTTACACATGGAGTTCTTAAGATTGTTGGAGCCATTAAAGGAAGAAATGAATAATATACGGACAGCATACAACAATGCTACTCCGCAACAACAGGAATCTCAGGTGTTTAATGACTCGCTTATGATATGCGAACAAAATGTCCGTAAGATGAATTCTCAATGTATATATAAGTTCGTAAAAGAACATCCAGACAGTTTTATAAGTCTGTATCTCTTACAATCACAGTTGGATAATATTCCTGACGATGAGCAGATTTTAGTTGCATTTTCGTCAATGTCTAGTATTATCAGCGAATCGCTACCGGGTAAAAACTTAGCCAATAAGTTGCAAAAAATAAAAGCTACTTCTGTTGGAGCTACGGCTCCCGATTTTGAATGTGCGGATATTGAAGGGAGATTGATAAAACTTTCAGATTTCAGAGGGAAAAGGTTGCTTCTGGTCTTTTGGGCTTCTGACTGTAGTCATTGTCTGGTGGAGCTTTCTAATTTGGAAAAAGTCTTTAGTTTATTTAGAGGTAAAGATTTCACAATATTGGCTGTGGCTCTCGATCCGGTGGATAGAAAAAAAGAATGGGAAACTTTTGTAAGAAATAACAAGCTGTCTTGGACTAATTTATTCGATGAACGGATAAACGGCAAAAAGAAAATAGCAGGACTTTATAATATTCATAAAACACCTTCCTGTTTTTTGTTGGACAGAGATGGGAAAATTATAGCCAAAGATTTATACGGTGAGAGTTTATTAGAAAAACTGGCTGGTATATGATGGATTCTGAAACGGTTTAAATCTAACCTGACAATTTTATAACCTATTCACCATCTCCCAGCCAATATTTTCATCATCTAGGTACGTATAAATCATAAATAGAAATAACGTATGGTATACCTTAATAATTTTAACGATATTCATATCGGTAAGTTAATTCAAGAACGCATGTTGGAGGGTGATATACCTATTGATCGCGTATGCAATTTCCTGAAAGTATCAGAAGAAGAAATTGAACTTATGCTTGATCAAAAGACATTAGATTGTGATCTCCTATTGCGTTGGAGTAAATTGCTGAATTATGATTTCTTTCGTATTTATATTCAATATCTGATTCTTTATGCTCCGCAAGATACCAATAAAATAAACATAGAGAAGGAACAAAATTCGTCTTTACCTACATTTAAGAAAAACATTTATACTCATGAAGTGATTATGTATCTGGTCGGGTTAGTTGAAAGCGGACATAAGAATACCCGTAATATATATACAGAAGGAATACAATATTCCCTCTACGACAATTCTACGTTGGGTGAATAAATACGGGAATAAAGCTAACAAGTATAATGAAAAGAAATAAAAATTGAGAAATATGGAAAACAAACCTTTTCTCCAACACGTAAGGCTTTGGTATGACTCCTATCAATTGACGATGTAGATATATCCAAGTGGGATTTGTACTTTTTCAGAATGTTCACCCAAGAGCTTTCCCACCCTCCCTTCTTACACCATTTCCTAGAATGGCCATAAACGGTCTTATAGTTCAGGATTACATCTGAGAATAATCCTTTTACAGACAACATATGCCACTGAATTCTGATTTTAAGCTTATATAAAATGCAATTTATAACTTCTGCAAGACAACTCTTTGTCTTAAAACCGCGTTTTGCTTTGGACAAATGAGGTAGTATTTCATTTTCTATTGTATCTTTACTAAGTACTTTGCACATAGGGAGGTGTTTTTAGTTAGTTACCAAATACTAAACCAACACTCTTTTGTTATTTTAACAACTTTAAGTTAGTCAAGATCACTTCAAAGAAAATCTTTTACTATCATAGACAAATTCTTGGTCTTGTAAAAAAAGAATTATCAAAAGAACTTAGACTTAATTACTAAAGAAGGAAAAATAGGTTATAGGATACAATAAAATATACGACAAGTTCTATATATAATCATATTGAATGAAAAAGCTGGCTTATATCAAATACACTCAAAAAGAAGCCAATCGTAGGATATGGAATTCTTTAATGGATAAATACGAGTTATTGAGACAGAAAAGTATTCCATTGGCATACTTATGGTTTCCAATGGCTTGTATTGGATTTGGCTTTGTTGCTGTATGCAGTTGGGTAAGCTGTCTTATCTTATTATCTAAAAATGTTCGCTTTACTCCTCATTATCTCAAGGCATGGATTGAGACGGCTAATATGAGCCAAGAACAAACAATTGCATTTCTTGATGATGAGTTTTCTATATATAAAAATAAATTATCATATGGGAATATACCATCTGCAAAACAAAAACAGATAGAAGCAACATTTGATATTTTATACAACCAATACAAACTTCCTGAGTCAGATCAAAAACATGTGGAAATAATATCGAATTTGTCGAATCTTCATCAGTCTGTCGAAACATCAAATCAAAAAATATCAAGTATTGGACATGGGGTAGAATCTATTTCTTCCCAAACAAATATCATATCTGTTGATGTAAATGACATCCGGCAGCAGACAGACTCTATTTCTGAATATACTGATAGGAAGCTTTCTGAAGAAAAAGAGATGGAAGAACGTAAAATCAAGAAGATTCAAAAAGAAACATCTAAATATAATCGGGAAAAAGGGCGTAATCTAGATACTTTTGAAAGTGCTTTATCTGATAAACAAATAGCAATACTTGTTAAATACTGTAATGAGATCCCTGTTTTCAATGTTGATATTACCAATAAAGAAATGAACAAAATTCTTTATTGTGCCCACTCCAGACCATTACAAACAACTGTAAATAAATATGTCGCCCTTTTGTTTGAACGCTTATGTGATGAAAAGCTAATATGTAAAACGTGGAAAAGTGTAGCTATGAATCATAAATGCTTTATTTCTCCCAATGGGAAAGCTCTAAGTGCAAAGGACTTATCTTCAGCCAATGCGACTTCCGGTATTATTAAACCTAAAATTTATGATTTGGTTGAAGAGTGTATCCAAAAAATAAAAGAAGCCTGATATAAACTAAACAACTTATTGTTGAGCCTGTAAGAAATTACAGGCTTTTCTTTTTACATAGGCAATTACTATCAAAACATTGGCGGTTAATACTAATACATTGGTGTACAATGTTGCCAATGTTTAGATGATATTATTTCGTGATCCAAAAGGTAGTCGCGACACCTGATTGTATCACTTTTAATATTGTTTATTATGACTAATGATTTAATTGAAAAACGCCTGGAGAAGATAGAGAATCTTCTCATGGGACAAAAAGATGTGTTCACCTTTGAGGAATGCTGTCAATATACAGGTATATCTAAAACCTATATGTATAAGCTGACATGTACCAATAAAATCCCTCATTTTAAGCCTCACGGAAAAACTATTTATTTCAGTAAGGAAGAAATAGACAAGTGGCTGTTAAAGAACCCAATTAAAACAACAGAACAATTGGAGCAGGAAGCAGCGACCTATGTTGTCTCACCAAATTCAAAACGAAGAAAATAATATTAGTGGCTCGTCGGGAGGAGTGGTCTCCCCCCTTGCCGCCGGGCGATCCCCGACCGATGAGTTATTGGTGTTTTGTTCCGGCTGAATTTGGGGCATTCGCACATCTGACTAACACCTGTCAGATTTTGAAGTCTCGTGTGTTTAGCTCGCTGAGTTTATACAGTATGCCTGATCGCCCAAAGTCCAGCTAAATTATCAGGCTGTCCTCCGAGATTGCACTACTCCGGTTAACAGCTATCCTCCCTAGTTGAGGCGCATGGCAAGGTTATGGAAATGTATACATTTCCTCCCTTGCTCCGCCTTTGGCGGAGGGGAAAACCGCTCCCGTTGGTCGCAGTTTTATGAGAATAGCATTAAGAGAATAAGAGTTTATCTTAATTAAAACAAGCTGAATATTATGCATGATAATATAAAAAATAAGGAATCAAAAAATAAAGTTACTATACGATTGAAAGAAAAAGTCGTCAGTGTAAGGGTAACTACAATGGAATACCTAGCCTTAAAGAAAAGAGCCAGAGATGCAGGCACGAGTTTAAGCCGTTTTGCTCGTTCTGCATTACTGTCAGCTAAAGTTGTGCAACGCATAAGTAAGGACGATGCAGATACACTTCGTAAGCTTTCAGGAGAAGCCAATAACCTGAACCAGTTAGCAAGGTCAGCTAATAAGGATGGTTTTACAAGTGTTGCAAAAGAAGTAATAGGGCTTCGGAGTATTATTATTGGAATTATTAACCGTTTGTCAGATGATTGGAAAAATTATGAAAAGAGCCGCTTTTAAAGGATGTGTCCGTTATGTGATGGATAAACAGGATGCGAAGCTATTAGCTTCTGATGGTGTACTTCTGCAAGATATGGATAGTATTGTCAGAAGCTTCAATATTCAATGTCTAGTGAAATCGAATATCAAACATCCGGTTGGTCACATCTCTTTAAGTTATTCACCGGAAGATGCAGACAAACTCAGCAATAAAATTATGGTAACATTGGCGAAAGAGTATATGCAGGAGATGAATATAAAAGACACTCAATACATAGTAGTACGTCATTACGACAACGGCAATCCACATGTACACATTGTCTTTAACCGGATAGATAATAACGGTAAAGTTATAAGCGACAAGAACGACCGTTATCGGAATGAAGCTATTTGTAAGAAAATAAAGAATAAATACGAGCTGTCTTTTGGAAAAAGTAAGGACAAGGTGAAGCAACATAGGCTGAGAGGAAAAGATAAAACTAAATATCAGGTATATAATGCAGTAAAAGATGCATTGTCCAGATCTACCAATTGGGACAATTTTGAAAAACGATTGAAAGAGAACGGGATAATCTTATCCTATAAATACAAAGGACAGACAAATGAGATACAAGGAATTTCATTTACGATTGGAAATGTGACCTTTAAAGGTTCTGAAGTGGATCGTGGTTTTAGCTATCTGAAAATAGATAAGCTATTAGACGAAAATACTCAAAACCACAGACAAAGTAAAGTGACAGAACAAGTTTCTAACCAACAAAATAATACTCAAAGTAGTGGAATTGGTATTGTCGAATCCATAATTGGTGGACTCGATTCAATGTCAATATTTCAAACTCATGGGGAAGACCCCGAAGAAAGGTGTTTTCAACATGAGATGGAACGCAGGCAAAAGAAAATAAACAAGAATAGTAAACGACCTAAACTATAAATTATGGATAATCATTATGAAACACTACAAATAACGATAGACGGTTTTTCAGAAATACTGTCCGAACTTAAAGGTGAAATCCAATCTTTGAAAAAGGATGAAAAAGGAGAATCAGCATTGAAGATTGACTTGTTAAATAAAATAGCGCAAATCATTGATGAATCGAAGAAAGGGATAACGGCAGAAGAGTTAAAAGCATATACTGCTGCAATGATTTATGCAATGCGTCAGTTACAGGATGAAGCTAATAACTCCTTTTCAGAGTTTCTCAATGAGAAAATAGCTCAAATGGAAAAACTAGCTAAACAACCGACTATTATAAAAAATCATTATGTGATTGATTTTAAATCGAGTAAGGTCTTTATTGCTATTATTTTTCTTTCACTTGGTCTGTTTTGCTCTTTGTTTGGAAATTACAATCAGTATAATAAAAATAACAGATTGACTGATAACGATCTAAAATATAGGTTTATAAAGATGAGAAATGGCATTCTTCCAGATGAAATAACCCGGTTGGAGAACTTTTTCTTTTATTCAGATAGTGTTTATGTCGTGGATAATATCCGAAAGAAAGTCATTGATTATGAACATCGGATGGAGGAGCAAGCTCGAAAGCTGGAGCAAAAGAGGCTGAATGAAGAAACAATACATCGATTGGATAAGGAAATTGAGGAGTTGAAGGTAAAGTAAATTGAAATAAAGGCAGAGCTTTTGACTTTGCCTTTATTTTTATCTATTGGCATTTTCATTATACTCGGATAGAATATCTTTAAGTTGTTTCAGACAATAAATTCAATTGGTAATAAAGGAATATCAATATAAATATATGATTTATGACAGAGGTTAAATTCTGTTTTTATATCTTTATAGTCTTAAATTTGGACTAATGAACAAAGCCCTAAAATAACTTTATAGAAGTATCTCTGTAGGATACTCCCAAAGAGAAAAGTTATTTTGAGCTTATCAAGGCTTTACTTATATAAAATGGTTTAGATTCAAATAAAATGAAATAGGATAATATGGCAAGAAATGCAACAAATAAATTATTACACAATGCTAAAAGAACAAAAAGTGATGAATTCTATACACAATATATTGATATTCAGAAAGAGATCGAAGCATATCTAGAATATAATCCTGATGTATTTCGTGATAAAGTTGTATATTGTAATTGTGATGACCCATATGAAAGTAATTTTTTTCGTTATTTTGTTTTAAACTTTAAACAAATTGGACTGAAACAGCTTATTACAACAAGTTATAAGCCCTCTCCTATTGCCAATACGCAACTTGAATTATTTGGTGACAACCAAATTTTCACAAAAACAAAAGGTCGTCCCAAAATAACCGCAAATAAATTTATTATTAATGAAGTTGGTGATATTGACGGAGACGGCGAGTTTAGTTTGAAGGATGTTGCATTACAACTAAAGAACAATAAGAATAATGAATGGACACCTTTAGAGGGAGATGGAGATTTTCGCAGTGATGAATCTATTTCATTATTAAAGCAATCCGATATTGTAGTGACTAATCCGCCTTTTAGTTTGTTTCGAGAATATATAAAACAACTTGTTGACCACGATAAACAATTTTTAATAATTGCAAACATTAATGCTATTACCTATAAAGAGGTTTTTCCATTAATTAAGGATAATAAAATCTGGCTTGGTACGGGTATGGGGCGGTGGATCTCTGGTTTTATAGTACCAGAATCATACGAGCTATATGGCTCAGAAGCTCGAATTGATGACGAGGGAAAGCGAATTGTTGCTACTAATAACTGTCTTTGGTTTACTAATTTAGATCATGGCAAGAGGCACCAACCATTGCCTTTAATGACTATGGCTGACAACATTAAATTCAGTTCTCATAAAAGCATTAAAGGAGTTGGATATAAAAAGTATGATAATTTCGATGCTATCGAAATCCCTTATACTGATGCTATCCCAAGTGACTATGATGGAGTAATGGGTGTTCCTATTACCTTTTTAGACAAATATAATCCAGAACAATTTGAAATTATTGGCTGCTCATATGAGTACGGAAAACCAGAAGGTTGGAATAACGACATAAATATGGCAGTTTCTGTCGAAGGTGTAAATGTTTACAAAAGACTTCTAATAAAGCATAAAAATAATATGTAAAAAAATGGAAACAACTTTAAGAACAGAAATTACAGTAAAAGATATTTGTGAAGGTTTTGTTTATAGTGAACTTGAGGGAAAAGGGCTATTTGGACTTTCAGGAAAACTTACCATACAACCAGAATACCAAAGAAACTATATTTATGCTTCCGAAGGGGGGAAAAGAGAAATTGCAGTTATTGAATCAATCCTAAAAGGATACCCAATAGGATTAATCTACTTCAATAAAATAAATCCCGATAATTTTGAGGTTCTAGATGGTCAACAACGTATCACAAGTATCGGTCGTTTTGTTACAAATAAATTTGCAATCAAAGATGAAAACGGTAATGAACAATTATTCGGAGGATTTGCACTAGATAAAAAGAACAAAATATTAAATACTAAACTTCTTATCTATGAATGTGAAGGAACAGAGAGTGAAATTAAAGAATGGTTTAGAACTATAAACATTGCAGGTGTTCCTCTAAATAACCAAGAATTGTTGAATGCAGTTTACTCAGGGCCATTCGTTACATTAGGTAAAGAAGAATTCAGTAATAGTAAAAATGCCAATATTCAAAAATGGAGTGCATACATCTCTGGAAGTGCAAATCGACAAGATTTTCTTGAGAGAGCTTTACAGTGGGTAAGTAAAGACAATGTTAGCAAATATATGAGCCGTCACAGATTTGATAACAATATTACCGAATTAAAAGATTATTTCACAAGTGTAATTGATTGGGTTTCTTCTGTGTTTTCCGATGTTGAAAGCGAAATGAAAGGACTTGAATGGGGCAGACTTTATGAAACTTATCGGAAACAACCTTATAACTCAAAGACAGTATCAGCCGAAGTAAAAAGATTGTATGCTGACCCTTATGTAAAAAGCAGAAAAGGAATCTTTGAATTTATTTTAGGTGGTTCAACCGCCACAAAACTTTTAGAAGTTCGGGTTTTTGATGAAGCGATAAAAAAATCTGTTTATGCTATTCAGACAGCAGAAGCAGAAAAAAAGAGGGTTTCAAATTGCCCTTTATGTGCAATCGGACACGATTCAAGCAAAACGAAAATTTGGAAGCTTGCAGAAATGGATGCAGACCATGTTACAGCTTGGAGCAAAGGCGGTGCAACAGATAGTAAAAATTGTCAAATGTTGTGTAAGACACATAATCGTTCAAAAGGGAATAAATAGTTACTTGTGTGTTTTTACACCTTTTTTACACCCCATAAAAAGATAAAGATCTGATTTTCAATTGAAAATCAGATCTTTTAAGTACCCAGAGCCGGGATCGAACCGGCATGGAAGTGAATCCACTGGTGTTTGAGACCAGCGCGTCTACCAATTCCGCCATCTGGGCTTGTGAGCTGCAAAAGTACATATATTTTTTATATTTCAAACATATTACACATCTTTTTTGAAGAAAAAAGTTATATATTTCTCATCGCTATTGTTATATTTTGTTTTGTTTGTATATTAGTATGATGTAACTTTGTGCAAACTATAGATAAAGATGGATAATAAGAACAACTATTGCGTTATAATGAGTGGCGGTATAGGTAGCCGTTTTTGGCCTTTTAGCCGCGAAGCCCGTCCTAAACAATTTCTTGATTTCTTCGGAACCGGTCGTTCTCTTTTGCAATTAACGGTAGATCGATTCAGTAAAATTTTACCTGTTGAGAATATATATATTGTTACAAACAAAGAATATGCTCAAATGGTATTAGATGAATTACCTGAATTAAATCCTAATCAGGTTCTGTTGGAGCCTATGCGTAGGAATACTGCTCCCTGCATTGCTTTTGCAAGCTACCATATTAACTCGTTCAATCCTGAAGCCAACATAGTTGTTGCTCCATCAGACCATCTTATATTAAAAGAAGATGAATTTCTTTCTATTATAAAGAATGCCTTAGGTTTCGTAGAAAGGCATAATACCCTGTTAACCTTGGGTATACGGCCAAGCCGCCCGGAAACAGGTTATGGATATATACAAATGAGTGAAGAGCATCTAGATAATGTTTCAAAGGTGAAAGTATTTACTGAAAAACCTAATCTAGATCTAGCGAAAGTCTTTTACGAAAGTGGTGAATTTTTATGGAACTCAGGTATATTTATCTGGAATAACAAGACTATTCTGGATGCTTTCCATCAGCATCTGCCAGAAATAACAAATCGCTTCGATCAGGGTTTAGACGCATTTGGCACAGATAAAGAAAAAGCTTTTATAGATGAAAATTTTCCTTTCTGTCCTAATATATCTATAGACTATGGTATTATGGAGAAAGCCGATAATGTATATGTTCAGGCTGCAGACTTCGGATGGTCTGATCTTGGTACATGGGGTTCTTTATATGAAATATCAGATAAAGATGAAAATGCAAATGCAGCATTGATTGCTGATACTCTATTCTTCGATAGTTCCGAAAATGTAGTTACTTTACCTTCAGGAAAACTTGCCGTAATACAAGGATTAGATGGGTACATAGTAGCTGAAGCAGATGGAGTTCTACTAATCTGCAAAAAAGAAGAAGAACAACGCATTAAGCAATTTGTAGCCGATGTAAAACTTCGGTATGGAGAAAAATATATTTAAATTCAAAATAAACACATGTCAAAACAACTTATATCAGGGTTACCCTACCTAGTGGCAGATATTAATCTTGCTGACTTTGGAAGAAAAGAAATAGAAATAGCCGAGCATGAGATGCCAGGGCTTATGGCACTCCGTCAGAAATACGGAGCGACAAAACCTCTAAAGGGAGCCCGTATTATGGGATCATTGCATATGACCATACAAACTGCCGTACTGATAGAAACCCTAAAAGAACTGGGTGCTGATATCCGTTGGTGTAGTTGTAATATATTTTCCACCCAGGATCATGCAGCAGCAGCTATCGCAGCAGCAGGTATTCCTGTTTTTGCATGGAAAGGCGAAACACTGGAAGAATACTGGTGGTGTACTGAACAAGCATTAAGTTTCTCTGAAGGAAAAGGGCCGCACCTTATTGTCGACGATGGAGGTGATGCTTCAATGCTTATTCACTGGGGGTATAGAGCGGAAGAAAATGCTGAAACTATCAACCGTAAAGGTTCTAATACAGAGGAACAAGTCATTCTTGATACAATAGCACGTATACTGAAAGAGGATAACAATCGTTGGCATCGAACTGTTGCTGAATGGAAAGGCGTTTCGGAGGAAACAACTACCGGAGTACATCGTTTATATCAAATGATGGAGCGTGGTGAGCTACTTGTTCCGGCTATCAATGTTAATGACTCAGTTACAAAATCGAAGTTTGACAATCTATATGGTTGTCGCGAATCGTTGGCCGATGGGATCAAGCGCGCAACTGACGTAATGATTGCAGGGAAAGTTGCAGTAGTCGCAGGATATGGTGATGTGGGTAAAGGCTGTGCTCACTCTATGCGCTCATATGGCGCTCGTGTTATTGTTACTGAGATAGATCCGATCTGTGCCCTGCAAGCAGCCATGGAGGGTTTTGAAGTAACCACTATGGAAGAAGCTGTCAAAGAAGGCAATATTTTTGTCACCACAACCGGAAATAAGGATATTATCACTATGGAACACATGGCTAGAATGAAAGATCAAGCTATTGTGTGTAATATTGGGCACTTTGACAATGAAATACAAGTAGATAAGCTGATTAACTATCCTAGTATTGTGCATACAAATATAAAACCTCAGGTAGACAAATATACCTTTCCTGATGGTCATTCTATATTTCTGTTGGCAGAAGGAAGATTAGTCAATCTAGGCTGTGCTACAGGACATCCTTCATTTGTTATGAGTAATTCATTTACCAATCAAACGTTGGCACAAATTGAATTATGGCTCAATGATTATGCTGTAAACGTATACCGTTTACCAAAGCATCTGGATGAAGAGGTTGCCCGTTTGCACCTTGAACAAATTGGAGTAAAACTAAGCAAGTTATCACAAGAACAAGCCGATTATTTGGGAGTACCAATAGAAGGACCTTTTAAACCAGATCATTACAGATATTAATATACAAAATGAAGGAGAGCCGTTTTTTGAAAAACGGCTCTCCTTTTATTTATAAGTAAAATGATCATACAAAATCTTCTCTTTTAGAAAATCCTCCTTTTATCAGTAATTCTTTAGCCCGATCAAAATCTCCCGAACGTACCTGTAAAGTAGCAGAACCACTATCTGGTTGAGAAATTGAAATATATCCACTATTTACTACACAATCTATCCCATTATCTATCAAATACGATTTTGCTATAGCCAAATTAGCTTCAAAATCAGATGTTTTTACTGTTAAAAGCTCATCCATAATATTTCATTTAGATTAATACCGTCTTTAAATATAAGCAAAATCAATAGACTACACAATAGGCTACTCAAAGTAAGTCTCTACTTATCTTTCACATACGTCCAATAAGATACTTGTAAAATAAAAGAACCTTTTTAAGATCGCATATGTTATAATAAATGTCACATATAAAGTTCAGATAAATAGCGAACAATAAAAATAGCTTTATATTATTAATCAATAAAATCAATTCATTATGGGATTCATTTGGTCTATTATAATTGGTATTGCGGCCGGATTTATAGCCGGTAAAATAACTAAAGGCAGTGGATTTGGTATCATACTTAATCTTATTATTGGTGTTGTCGGAGGGTTATTAGGTGGTTGGATTTTTAGTCTCCTCGGGTTGGGCGTAAATTCTATAATAGGTAACCTAATTATGTCTACAATAGGTGCAATAGTATTATTGTGGATTATATCTTTATTCAAAAAGAAAAAATAATATTCATTAAAAAGATAAAGCGTATGAAGAAAGTATTAATAGGAACAGTTATAGGTGTAGGCGTAAGTTATGCCCTCTATAAATTATATCAACAGGGTAAGCTTGATGGAATATGTGATGATATGAGCCGGTTTGCTATAAAAACAAAACGGAACTTAAAAAATGTAGTTGATGTCGGAAAAAATCAAGCAGAATATATTAAAGAGCGGGTTGAACATGAATTCCAGAGTGGTAAAGAAAAATTTAGCAATTCCAAAAACGACTAATTTTATACAAGGAGGAGTGAGGTTCATTCCTCCTTTTTTTATTTAACACATACAAAACATCCAGACAAAGAAAGATTATTTTCTTTCTTCCCCAATAAGAGATAAGAATTAAGTATCGGAACCTAATTAAAAAAACTTATAATAAGGGATAAATTAAAATGGAAATCTTAAGAGAATAAGTTTTTATGTATATTTGTATGTTTTAAAGGATAGACCCTTTTTATTAATTTTACAAGTAATTAGACTATACGTCAAGCAAGATGACAAAATGAAGCATCGAACATTGACATTAATTTAGTTTTTATTAATCTATTATCCAACATGAATATTGCATTAATCGGGTACGGAAAAATGGGGCATGAAATAGAAAAAATTGCCATTTCGAGAGGACACAACATAGTATCTATAATAGACGTAAACAATCCTGAAGACTTTGAATCTGCCGCATTTAAGAGTGCTGATGTCGCTATTGAGTTTTCTACGCCGGATAGTGCTATCAATAATTACCGGAGAAGCTTTGCCGCAAATGTTCCGGTAGTGGCTGGTACAACAGGTTGGCTCGATCACATGGATGAAGTAAAAAAAGCATGTGCGGAAGAAGGTAAAACATTTTTCTACGCATCCAATTATAGTTTAGGGGTGAACATTTTCTTTACTCTGAACAGATATCTTGCCAAGATAATGAATAACTACCCAAGCTATGACATAAGAATGGAAGAAACCCATCACATTCATAAGCTGGATGCTCCTAGTGGAACAGCCATAACTTTGGCTGAGGGTATAATCGAAAATGTAGAACGTAAAGAGAATTGGAATCTGGAAACCGAAGAAAAAGAGTCAGATATTGCCATTCATTGCATTCGCGAAGGAGAAGTACCGGGAATACATGAAATAATATACGAATCAGAGGTTGATACGATTAGTATTAAACACGATTCTAAAAACCGTAAGGGGCTTGCTCTTGGAGCTGTTTTAGCCGCAGAATTTACAAATGGAAAGAAGGGTTTTCTGGGTATGAAAGATATGCTTAATTTTTAAATAATATATGGAAAACAGTACAATGTCAGATAATAAAAACGAAAAGAAAAAACCTGGTACAAGACAATGGGTGTATGCCATGCTGGCTTGTATTTTATGTATATTGTTTGTTATATGGACAGGTTATTGGGGTGTACTAATTCTTATCCCTGTATTTGTTGACATATATATCACTAAAAAGATACCTTGGGGAGGATGGCGCAATGCAAAGAATCCTCTTCTAAGAAAAATTCTGGACTGGGTGGATGCTATACTCTTTGCCTTGGTGGGTGTTTGGATTATCAATACATTCTTTTTTCAAAACTATCAAATACCATCGTCTTCTTTAGAAAAATCTTTATTAGTTGGCGATTTTCTTTGTGTTAGCAAGGTTAGCTATGGTGCTCGTTCGCCAATGACTCCGTTCTCACTACCTCTGATGCAGCACACCTTCCCTATATTTGGGTTTAAATCATATTTAGAAAAACCGCAACTTGACTATAAACGTTTTGCCGGTACCGGCCATATAGAACGTGGTGACATTGTTGTATTCAACTATCCTTCGGGCGACACAGTGGCCACAAATATACAAGATCAGGATTACTATGTTCTATGCAAGGATGCAGCAAGGCTGGGTGGAAGAGATCACGTTTGGTCCAACAAGCAAACATATGGTGATATAGTTTATCGTCCGGTGGACAGACGAGAAAATTATGTAAAACGTTGTATAGGGCTTCCGGGAGAAACAATTGAACTTCGCAATGATACAACGTTTATCGATGGAAAAACAATTGAAAACCCTGAAAATATACAGTATAGCTACATTGTACAAACTGATGGAACGATGATTGCACCTCAAATATTTGAAGATTTAGGTATTAGTAAGGAGGATCAGGCTAAAATAAATGCAGAGGATATAAGTAAAGCTGATTCTACTGTAGTGTCGATGCTTGGGTTAAAACAAAAAAATGGAAATGCCGGATTGCTCTATAAGAGTATTTTCCTGACAAGTAAGAAGAAAGCTGAACTTGCTTCAAAACCATACATTTTGAATATTATGAAACAAAATGAATATTTGAATAGGTTCTATAAGATGGAGAATCAGACATACATACCTGTTCTTTATCCTATTACATACGATCAGCCTTGTGGGTTTGGCGATTTTCCTAAGATATGGATTCCGAAACGTGGTGAAACTATCAAATTTGATACAAATGTAGATTATAAAGTAGCGGCTTATATACGTTGTATAAAAAACTATGAGAATAATGATTTCGATTATCGTGACGGGAAAGTCTTTATAAATGGGCAACAAGCTGATTCATATACATTCAAGCTTGATTACTATTTCATGATGGGAGATAATCGTGACAACTCAGCAGACTCTCGTGTTTGGGGCTTTGTTCCTGAAGACCATATAGTTGGTAAGCCTCTATTTATCTGGTTATCGTTAGATAAAGACAAAGGGTGGTTTAGCGGAAAAATCCGTTGGAACAGATTATTTACTACCGGTAACAAAAAATAAAGTTATTAAAACCATTGAGGAATGAAATAATGTCTTCAAAAAAGAGAAACATATATATATACTTGGGCAAGGTAATTCTTATTACTTTGCTCATTGTTTTATTTATACGCGGTTTTATTATCAGCTCCTTTTCCGTTTCTTCATCACAAATGGAAACGACCTTGCACAATGGAGATAAGATATTGATAAACAAAACTGCTTATGGTATACGATTACCGATTACTCCGTTAAGTGTACCTTTTACTTTCGATAACTTTTGGGGATTACCCTCATATTCTTCAGTAATACAGATCCCTTACTATCGGTTGTTTGAAAATAATGTAGAACAAAACGATATTGTATTGTTCAACACTCCGTGGGAAACTGAGAAGCCCCTAGATAAGCGCAGCCTTTTGCTCAGCAGATGTGTTGCTCTGCCCGGAGATACAATAGAGGTAAGAAATGATACTTTCCTCATTAATGGGAATGTGTATGAAGCCACACCAAACAGGATTCAAGAATATTGGATAAAAAATGGGGATAAGGCAGAAGTGGAGAGCGTCTCTAACGAGCAAAACATTCCGATATATAACTTAGTAAAAAGGGGAGATACCTTATTCACTCAATTAAGTAGATACGATGCCTTTATTTTGAGTGAAAACCTCCAAGACACCTTACGTCCATTATTCCATTTTACCGATACAATTAAGAGTTATAAAATCACACTACCGACAAAAGGACAAAGTATAAATACAGACGAAAACAATCTTGTTATATACAGACAGATCATCTTACAAGAACAACAAGGGGAAAATGTAAAAATAGAAAATAATAAGCTGTTGATTAATAATATAGAACAAAACAAATATACATTTAAAGACAGCTATTACTGGATGTTATCTGACAATACAGCAAATTCAATAGACTCTCGGACTCTTGGCTTTATTCCTTTTCAAAACATTATAGGAAAAGCCTCATACATATGGTATAGTCCCGCAGCAGACAGAACACATACCGATTTTTGCTTGATACCTATAAAATAAAAATATGGATATTTATCTCACATCCGCTTATCTTGCTCCAATACAATACTATGCAAAGTTTTTATCAGCTGAAAGTATTTTTATTGAACAGCATGACAATTATATAAAGCAAACATATCGCAACCGCTGCAATATTATATCAGCAAATGGAGAGATACCACTTTCTATACCTGTAGAACATTCCTCGAAGGCTAAAATTGCCATGAAAGATATACGTATTGCAAAACATGGCAACTGGCAGCATATGCATTGGAATGCAATTGTTTCAGCATATAATTCTACCCCATTCTTTGAATATTATCAAGATGATTTTTATCCATTTTATCATAAAGAGTTTGACTTTTTATTCGATTTTAACGAAGAATTGAGGACGCTCATCCTTTGTTTATTGAATATTGATTTACCTGAAATAAAGTATACCGAATATTATAAAGTAGATTTCGGACAAAACGAAATTGATTTACGTGAAATTATACATCCGAAGAGAGATTGGAGGACACTTGATTCAGATTTTCTGTCGGTTGATTATTACCAGGTTTTCAATCAAAAATTAGGATTTACTCCTAATATGAGCATTATAGACCTTCTGTTTAATATGGGAAATGAGAGTCAAATTATTCTTTCTAAATCTATTATATAGAATATATATTAAGCTATTTTATGTACTTAACAGTATTTTTATCTGCAAAACATTGTATTTTTGCGTAAAACTAAAAAACAGATGTTACATTCTCTGAAAAGATATATATCCGCATCCATTCTGTTGGGTATCATTGCTACTATAATTGTATCGTGTGCTAATATGGCATCACCCTCTGGGGGAGACTATGACTTTGATCCCCCCAAAGTGGTAAGAACTAGTCCCGGTTTTAATGCTACGAATGTAAAGAGCGGCAAAATCGTTATCGAATTTGACGAGAACGTGACTATAGAAAGGCCTTCTGAGAATGTTATCATCACCCCTCCACAAAAGTCTTTTCCTTCAATCACTACTGTGAACAGAAAAGTGGTTATAGAGTTGAGAGATCCTTTATTACCCAATACAACTTATACAATCGACTTTACTAATTCCATAGCAGATAATAATGAAAAAAATCCCATAGAAAATTTTTCATATTCTTTTTCTACTGGTGATATTGTAGATTCTCTTGCAATATCGGGAAAAGTCTTGGAAGCTAATAATCTGGAACCAATAAAAGGGATGTATGTAGGTCTGCACTCTAATCTTAACGACACAGCTTTTACCAAAACAAAATTTGAGCGTATATCACGTACTAATGAAAGTGGCTTGTTTACTATACGTGGCGTAGCTCCCGGAAAATATAGACTGTATGCATTGAATGATGCCAATCGAGATTATATGTATGATAATCCAGCCGAGGCTATTGCTTTTTTTGATACAACTGTCGAACCAGCTTCCGAAAAGGCAACTCGTAATGATACTACATTTGTAGATAAAGATAAAAAAATTGTAGACACCATTAAAGCGATGGAGTATACCCGATTTTTACCGGATAATATTGTATTACGCTCTTTCAAATCTAATTTTCAACGGCAATTTCTACAAAAGCACGAGCGTGTACAGAATAAAGTAGCTCTTTATTTTGGTGCTCCAACCGAAATGCCGAAAATAGAACCATTGAATTTCGATAAAGATAAAGATTGGTATGTATTAGAAAAAACGCTAAAAAATGACACTTTAATCTACTGGATTAAGGATAAGGATGTGATGGCGATAGATACCTTGGCTTTTAAAGTTACATATCTTAAAACAGATTCTCTAAATCAGGCTATACCAATTACAGACACACTCAATTTTACCGATAGGACACGTAGACCGGTCAAAGAAGAAAAGAAGAAAGAGAAAAAAGGTAAAAATGATAATGAAGAGCCAGAAATCACATTTCTGAAAATAGAAAATAATCTGTCATCGACGTGGGATACCCATAATAATATTTCTCTACTTTTTGATGAACCGATAATTACAGATTCTTTATCAAATAAAATCAGGTTGAAACAACTGAAAGATTCCGTATACAATGATGTGCCTCTTATCTTAGAAGTTGATTCTTTAAATCCGAGGAAATATACTATAAAAAACAGATGGAAATATGACGAGGAATTCCAACTAGAAATCGATTCTGCGTCAATTTATAGTATATATGGCTTATGGAACGATAGGCTGGAACAAAAATTTAAAGTAAAATCAGAAGATCAGTATGGGCAACTTGCCATTTGGGTTGCAGGAGTAGACACTATAACTTCTTTTATAGAACTTTTGGATAAGTCGGATAAACCAATTCGCAAATCGAAAGTCAAAGATAGAGTTGCAGTATTTAAAGATGTGGCTCCGGGCACTTATTATGCACGCATAATATTGGATGAGAATAACAATGGAATGTGGGATACAGGCGACTACTCACAGAAAAAACAACCGGAGATGGTTTGTTATTCGCCTAAAGTTTTTGAGATAAAGGCCTTCTTCGAACATGAAGAGCAAGATCCATGGGTAATAGATCCATCTACTTTAGCTGACCAAAAACCATTAGAAATAACGAAACAAAAACCGGCAGAAAAAGAGTCGAGAAAAAAACAAATGGAAGAAAAAGAAGAAAAAGAGAACCAACAGAATAGACGGAATAACAATAGTCGAGATCGAGATCAAAATAGAAATTCGAACAGGGGTAATTCTCAATATGGTTCACAAAATATGAATAATCAATATGGAGGGCAATATTAAGGTACTAAAAGTATTCATACACTCACTTAATATAGGCAAACAATTAATTTAAATAACAAAACTATGATTAGAAAAATTACAGGATTAACTCTGATTCTTTTAGTTATATTCAGTATAAAAGCACAAGCTCAGTGTAAAATAAACAACACGTTTTTTCAGGCAGGAGAAGAAATGACTTATGACTTGTATTTTAAATACGGACTAATTAATACAAAAGCCGGAGTTTCTACTCTAAAAACCATAGCCGAGAAGTATGATGGTAAAGACGCATTGAAAATGACATTAACGGCAAAATCGACAGGTACAGTAAAAAAAATATTCAATCTGAATGACACTCTTTCATGTTATCTTTCAAAAGACCTTGTACCTCTTGCATACATTAAGAATGCAGAAGAAGGAAAAGATTACACGCAAGAAAGAGTAAAATATACATACAACGGGAATGGGGTAAGCATTAATACAAAAAGATATAAAAACGGTGATTTCAAATTTGATGAAACTATTACTTCCAAAACTTGTATGTACGATATGATGAGTGTTGTGTACTACGCCCGAACAATTAACTATACTGCAATGAAAAAAGGAGAGACATCGAAAGTAGACTTCATTTCAGGCAAGAAAAAAGTGAATATGATAATAGAATACGAGGGTATAGAGAAGGTCGAAGGCAACGACAATAGAACATATAATTGTATCAAGCTTACTCTTAGTATAATGGATGATGCTTTCAGCGATAAGAAAGAAGCAATGAAAGTATATATTACGAATGATAATAATAGGATGCCTGTTAGACTAGATTCAAAACTAAATATTGGATCTACGCGGGCTATTCTTAAATCTTATAAGGGGAATAGATATACGGTACAGACAGGTCAGTGATATCAGTAACTGGATCATAAAATAAAGACGGAGTGAAACTAATTAAATTTCACTCCGTTTCTATTTTTACTCAATGGTCAATACCCTATCTTTCGGATATTTTACTTTGTATTTCAGTTCTAATTCTTTTTTCTCAGATGGCTTAAGCTTGAGTTTCCACTTAACTTCCCCCGTTTCGGCATTTAAATCTCCGCCGGACAGAGCTTCGGTATTTACCTCGATTTCTGAAATAGTAGAGACCGGAATTTGGTCAAGTACCACAAAATTTATAGACTGAGTTTTATTATTTCTGATATTAATTTTCCATTCACGCGTATCTTCCTTCTTTGTTCCAAGGAATTTTTTCACATTAAAATCTTTTCCTTTTTCACGGCTAATCAAAATACTCTTGTCACGTCCCAACGATATATTTAATGTGTCTGAGACATAACGTGTGTCAAGGATGGTTTTACCTATATATGTATTTTCGAAGAATATATTAGCCTCACCCTCCAATAGATTATACTTTTCCCAATCAGTTATATTTGCCAAAAGGAAAGCATCTTTACTAATTTTAGGTATTGCAAAGTATTCATAGTCGGCAGGCAGTTCGTAGCGATCTACTTCTATTGTCGTATTCTTATTGTCTGACTTAATCGAATAAGGCGTTTTTATCTCAAATTCAACAACAGTTTGATTTTCTACTTGTGCGGTTGGCATAGCTATATCTGTACGTGCAAATTCTTTTATTGCCGGAGATTTTAATTTGGGTTCCGATTTTTGAACTTGTAGTCCAGCTACTGCTCCTGTTAATTCTTTTTTTCTAGTCGTACCATAACCTACAACAACAACTTCATCCAGTGTTGACTGACTTTCTTCTAATCGAATGTTCATAAATGATTGGGAGATGGGCAATGTTTGGGAAATAAAGCCTACGTACGAAAATACCAGTTCTTTTCCGTTTTGAGGGATAGCTAGAGAAAAGTTTCCATTCAGATCTGTTACTGTTCCTATAGTAGTTCCTTTTACCACTACAGATACTCCTATGAGCGGCTCCACTCCATCGGTTACCAGACCTGTTATCTGTCCATCGTTTGCCGATACATTATATCGCGGAGGCGCAGTATAATAGTTGAGAAGATAGGTTTTAAGCTGCGGTACTACATTTCCCTGATTAGGATCGGCAGAAGAGATCTTTAGTTTCACATTTTTCCAATCCTCTTTTGTATTTTGATGTACATTTGCTTTATACACAAGCTGTATAGGCTTTTCGGTATTAATAGCACGAATATCGTAGGTAGGATACCAGCTTGCATTTTTTACATAATAGGTCAGGTCTATGTTTACACGTGTAGCTTTTTTACATTCTACTTCTACTACCACTTCCCCTATCGGTATACGAGTTGGTCCAATTTGTGTATTCCCATCTTGTTTTTCATTGTTCAGTATAGCGTGTCTTTGTTTTTCGAGTGTCTCTATGTTATCAAACAGGGCGTTATCTTTATTTTTTAGTGCTGATATACGTTCACGGTAGTAGTTAGCTGTTTCACGGAGCGATGCTAAACTGACACCGGTATTTGCTCCGCCTATTTTTCTGTTTTCGGTAAGGAAAGCCTGTTCCTCTTTTATTACTTCTCTTTCGGTTTTGGCAATGGTTATTTTATTCTCTATTTCTTTAAGTAAAGCCACATCAGTTTTTACGACTACCGGCTTTTTTAAGCTATCGACAAATTCTGATTGATGATTTACTGACATAACCATAGCTTCACCGTCCATTTTTATCTGTACACTTTTGGCATCTATATAAGGTGACAGATTCGTAAATCGTACTTTTGTCCTTCCCGGTAATAGATCAACGGTCTTTTTGCGTAAAATTTGTGCTCCGTTTATAAAAACAGTGACTTCGGATGCTTCAGTTTTAAGAACTATTTCTTTCTGATCCTGAGCGGTTACCGGTAGCGATAATACGACCGATAACAGAATTGCGAATAGTTTGTATTTTCTCATCGATAAGAATGTGTTTAGTGGATACTATATATTAATTTTTCAGTTATCTATACAGTAAAAACTCTTATTACTATTAGGATAATAGATAAATGATAAAAATAATCAAAAAGAGTACAACTTTGTCACCTTTTAGTTAAAAATAGATTTCTTCTTGCTTCAAAAATACTATATGATATATATTCATTACTTACAACTTATTTATAACTTTGTACTCTTATAGTTTTATATAAATAATTTATTCTATATCAACACAAAAATGAGAATTGCTATTGTTGGCACAAGTGGTGCTGTAGGGCAAGAATTCTTAAGAGTTCTGGCCGAACGAAATTTCCCTATCGGGGAACTAGTATTATTTGGATCTGGTAGAAGTGCCGGTAAGAAATATGACTTTCGTGGTAAACAGTATACAGTAAAGGAGCTTAAACATAACGATGATTTCAAAGATATAGATATTGCTTTTGTATCTGCTGGAGGAAGTGTTTCTGTAGAATTCGCCGACACCATTACTAAGCATGATGCAATAATGATTGACAACTCTAGCGCTTTTCGTATGGATAAAGATGTACCGTTAGTAGTACCTGAAGTAAATGGTGAAGATGCAAAAGTTCGTCCGAAAGGAATTATTGCCAATCCGAACTGTTCTACTATACAAATGGTAGTAGCATTAGATGTAATAGAGAAGCTCTCTCATATCAAACGTGTTCATGTAGCAACATATCAGGCTGCATCAGGAGCAGGAGCAACAGCTATGGACGAACTGGTAAATCAGTATAAACAAATTCAAAATAAAGATGAAGTTACAGTTGAAAAGTTTGTTTATCAACTGGCATATAATCTTATACCTCAAATAGATGTTTTTACAGATAACGGATATACAAAAGAGGAGCTGAAAATGTATAACGAGACACAGAAGATTATGCATACCGATATACAAGTAAGTGCTACATGCATTCGTGTACCAGTACTTCGTTCGCATTCTGAAGCTATATGGGTAGAGACAGAACGGCCTGTATCTCCGGCTGAGGCACGCGAAGCATTTGCGAAGGCTGATGGCATTGTGTTGCAAGATAATCCTGCCGAGAAAGACTATCCTATGCCTTTATTTGTTGCTGGTCAAGATCCAGTTTATGTCGGACGTATACGTGAAGATATTGCAAATCCTAATGGTCTGACATTTTGGGTAGTTGCGGATCAGATAAAGAAGGGAGCTGCATTGAATGCAGTACAGATAGCCGAATATTTAATTAAAGAAAAAGCTATTTAATGGAGAAACTGTTTGTATAATCAAAACAAACAATTATATTTGCATCGCAATTAAGCAAAATCAGCTTTAAGCGATCTTAGGAAGTGTGGGTGAGTGGCTGAAACCACCAGTTTGCTAAACTGACGTACGGGTAACTGTACCGGGGGTTCGAATCCCCCCGCTTCCGCAAATAATACTCACAATCAAAGAGTTATAAAATTCACACCCAATTTTACACCCTAAAATGTAAAATTGGGTGTTTTCTTTATCTATTTTTCTATCTATACTCAATACCCTTCAACCCTTTATCAGTAAAGCGAATAATAAAAATCACTATCTATAAGTTTATTTAACCTGAAAATATAATTTCTCTCTGTCTGGACTAAAAAAAGAGATTGATCTACATTATCGAGAAATGCATTAAATAGCTGTAACATCTGATATCGCCATATTATATAGCTTTTAAATGAATAATATTTCTAATTTTAAATATTATTATTCTCTGTCAGATATATTATTCATTCTTCAGTTTTATAAATTTAAAGCGTAGCTTCTAATATCTTTCCTTACGTGTTTCTATAATCTGAAAGTCAACTAACCATCCAACATTTTATCTATTTTCGCAACACACTTATAAACAGAGCAATATTTATCAAAAAAATAATCTATTATGACATATTTAACAT
>NZ_JAEPKU010000043.1 GCF_016652235.1 Dysgonomonas sp. Marseille-P4677 | reverse complement strand
ACATAAGTACTACATGTAAATTATAATTATTTAATAAACAGAATTATATATCCTTTTGTTTTTTTACATATTACTTTTAATTATTTATATAGTATATTTGGGTTGACATAAATTAATACTATAAATGAAATACATATTATATATAATTCTCTTTCTTTTCTACCCTCTTTTCATTTTTCCCAGCCCTATATGGCAAAGAAAAATACTCAATTTCGAACGGCATCAATATGAAGCAGGGCCTCAAAACTGGATGATGGATCAGGCTGAAAACAGATGGCTATATTGTGCAAATAACAATGGCCTTCTCGAATTTGACGGTACTAATTGGTCTCTATATCCTATCAGAAACAGGATTATTCGTTCAGTAAAAATATATCAGAATAGAATTTATGTCGGAGGAAGCTCTGAATTTGGCTATTTCGTATCTGACGAAATGGGTTTTCTTATATATAAATCTCTATCAGAAAGAGTAAAAGATTGGACAGGAGAAGTTTGGAAAGTCTTAATAAAAGATGATAATATATATTTTATTAGTGACAAACATATTCATATATATCGAAACGGAACGGATATAAAAACAATCAATGTCGGGAAAAAAATAGATTGTTCCGGAATTATTAATGGGAGGCTTTACATAGGAACGCCCGACGGTATTTTTTATCTGGATGAAAAAGAGAATATTCAGTTTCTATCGTTATCAGCATCACTTGTATCGCATAAGCTTGTAAGTATTTTACCTTACAAAAAGCAGCTATTGGTGACTACTGCCCAATTTGGATTATATATCATCGATGAAAATAATATACAAAAAATACATTCGATCGCAGATGATTTTATAAATAAGAATCAATTGTTCTGCACCTCAATACTAGGATCGATAGTGGTATTGGGTTCTGTTCAAAGTGGAGCTCTTATATTCGATCTGGAAAATCCGTGGCTTAAAGAGGAATATAACCTAGGTAATGGTTTAAAAAACAATACAATACTCAGTTCATTCTTCGATAGAGATCAGAACCTATGGTTGGGGCTCGATAAAGGATTAGCTATTGTAGACATGAATACTCCCGTAAAGCGCATGTATGCAACAGTATCTCCGATAGGGACTGGATATTGTTCTGCATGGTATAATAATAAGCTTTATTTGGGTACAAATCAAGGGCTGTACTTATTAAATGAAGATGGTAATTGCGAGCTGATCAAAGGATCTGAAGGACAAATATGGTCTATGCTTTTATATGATAATGTACTTTTCTGCTCAGGAGATAATGGTATTATGGCTATTTCTGAAAATGATATATATAAAATCCCGGTACCAAATGTATGGGAGGTCCAACCACTAACAGTTGATAAAGATAAGCTTATTGTAGGAACTTATTTTGGATTGGAAATAATAGAAAAAAAGAATGGAAAGTGGAATCCTTCATACAAAATAGAAAACTTTAATACGTCCTGCAGAGGTTTTATTGAGGACGACGAAGACCCTTTTAGTTTTTGGCTTGTAAATAATAACCGGAAGATTGAAAAAATTACAACAGACAAATCTTTCGCTAAAATAATAAACAGAAAAGAATACTCCCTGGGTACATCAAGGACTACTGAAAACTTATTCTTCAGAAAAATAGATAAAAATCTTACAATTTGCGGACAAGATGGTATATATCAATATAGTCGTATTACTGATAAATTCGATCATTATTCTCAGTTAGAATCTATGTTGGAAGGCCCTAAATACTACGAATTTCTATATATCGACAAATTGAAAAATATTTGGTTTGTAACTGATAAAAGTTTAAAATTCAGACAATACAGCCCAGATGGATATAACTCTCCTACACGCAATTGGGGACTATCCAATGAACTTATAGCCAATCAGGAAAATGTATATCTCAAAGACTCGACATCAGCCATTATTTCTGTAGATAATGCTTTTGTAAAAATAGACCTTAAAGGAAATACCCATAGATCGAAGAATATAAAAACTTATATAAAGAATCTCATCTGTAGCAAAAATGATAGCATCATAGCTACAGGAAGGGCTGTAAAACCTATTTCTTTACCCTACTCGCTCAACTCTATTAAAGTTAATTTTGCGGCGACTGACTTCACTCATACATCCGAGGTTCTCTATACATACAGATTAAAAGGCATGGACGAAGACTGGAGCTTACCATCCCCTGTTGCATCAAAAGAATACACAAATCTTTCAGAAGGTAAATATACATTCGAAGTAAGAGCTTTTACAGATGGAAATAATGAGCCTGCAGACACAGCATCTATTACATTTACCATCACTCCTCCATGGTACAGAACTCCTTTAGCATATAGTTTCTATTTTATTGTGATCATAATCATGTTATTCATTCTCTATAAAAAGACCATAAGTAAACAGCGGAAAATAATACATCAAAAAGGAGAGGAATTAATAGCGCAGACCAAACGTCATGAGGAAGAAACCAAACTAAAAGATCAGGAAATATACGAGCTTCAGAATAAGAACCTAAAATCTGAATTACAGTATAAAACACAGGAGCTTAGCGGATATATACTGAATATAATAAGGAAAAATGAAATCCTTGAAGAAGTAAAGAAAAGTGCGATAAACATCTCTAAATCCATTGATGAAGAAAAGCAATTAAACTCTATCAAGCAAAAGATTACTCGCCTCATCAGCCAGATAAATACAAATATAGAACATGATGCCGATTTTGAGGTATTCAAATCAAATTTCGATCTTGTCCATCAGGATTTCTTCCGTTTACTTGATGAGAAATACCCCCAATTAAGCAGAAATGATAAGGTTTTATGTGCATACCTCTATATGAATCTCTCTACAAAAGAGATCGCACCATTATTAAATATTTCCACACGTGGAGTAGAGGTTAATAGGTATAGACTACGTAAAAAAATGAATCTGGACAGGGATATCAATTTATCGGAATATCTGCAAAATCTAAAATAACTTTTATTGACTTTTTGATACTATATTGAGTCTATAGCCGAGAAAAACGGACTATATTCTTTTTCAAGTACCCGTCGATAGCTTAATATATATTATTTTGTCTTCTCCCCTGTTCAGAAATATTCCGAATATTTTCTTCAGGAAAAATATAAATCTTATCTTCGGATAATGTAACCAAGAACTATTGAATCATGGAAATCAGACTCGACCAAAAACTGCCTGAATATCCTTCTTTTGTTAGCGGAATACGCCGTGCGCCCGATCGTGGATATAAATTAACACCTGCTCAAACAGAAATCGCTCTGAAAAATGCCTTACGATATATTCCAAAGGAACTACATCAGATATTAGCTCCGGAGTTTCTGGACGAATTGAAGAACCGTGGACGTATCTATGGTTATCGTTACCGCCCTCAGGGAGATATTTATCCTAAACCAATAGATAAATACAAGGGAAATTGCATAGAAGGAAAAGCATTTCAGGTCATGATAGATAATAATCTGTGCTTCGATATAGCTCTTTACCCATACGAATTGGTAACTTATGGAGAAACCGGACAGGTATGTCAAAACTGGATGCAATACCAATTGATAAAAAACTATCTGGAGGTATTAACAAATGAGCAAACATTAGTCATAGAATCAGGACATCCACTAGGATTATTCAAGTCTAAACCGGATGCACCCCGTGTAATTATAACCAATTCGATGATGGTAGGTATGTTCGACAATCAAGCTGATTGGGAAATTGCTGCGCAGATGGGCGTCGCCAATTACGGACAAATGACTGCCGGAGGATGGATGTATATTGGCCCGCAGGGTATTGTACATGGTACATTTAATACATTGTTGAATGCAGGAAGACTAAAATTAAATATTCCTCAAGATAAAAATCTAAACGGCTACCTCTTTGTTTCATCCGGATTAGGGGGAATGAGCGGAGCTCAGCCCAAAGCGGCCGACATAGCCGGAGCCGTATCCATTGTTGCAGAAGTTGATTACTCGCGTATCGAAACCCGCCACAATCAAGGATGGGTACACCATATTGTTTCCAGTGTTGAAGAAGCATTCTTTATCGCAAAGGAGGCACTGAAACAAAAAAGACCTTGCTCTATTGCCTATCACGGAAATATTATCGATTTGCTCGAATATGCAGAAACAAAAGAGATACATATCGACTTACTTTCCGATCAGACATCATGCCATGCTGTCTACGAAGGAGGATATTGTCCTGTAGGAGTATCGTTTGAAGAACGGACTCAATTATTAAAGAAAGACAGGGAAGCCTTCAACAAGCTCATAAATAAATCTCTGAAACGTCACTTCGAGGTTATTCGCAGGCTCGTAGATAAAGGAACATATTTTTTCGATTATGGTAATTCATTTATGAAAGCTATATACGATGCCGGAATAAAAGAGATATCGAAAAACGGTATCGATGAAAAAGATGGTTTTATATGGCCTTCGTATGTAGAAGATATCATGGGGCCCGAATTGTTTGATTACGGTTACGGCCCTTTTCGCTGGGTATGCCTGAGCGGAAAACACGAAGACCTCATAAAAACTGATCATGCCGCAATGGAATGTATCGACCCTAACCGTAGAGGGCAGGACAAAGACAATTACGAATGGATATGTGATGCAGAGAAAAATCAACTCGTAGTCGGTACACAGGCACGTATTCTATACCAAGACGCTTTGGGCAGAATGAATATTGCTTTAAAGTTCAACGAACTGGTTCGAGAGGGTAAAGTAGGTCCTATAATGCTGGGTCGTGATCATCACGATGTAAGCGGAACAGATTCTCCTTTTCGTGAAACAGCCAATATAAAAGACGGAAGTAATGTGATGGCAGATATGGCTGTACAATGCTTTGCCGGCAACGCCGCCCGGGGGATGAGTCTCATCGCTCTTCATAATGGAGGAGGTGTAGGTATAGGCAAATCTATAAACGGAGGATTCGGATTAGTTTGTGATGGAAGTGAACGAATCGACAATATTATCCGTTCTTCTATGTTGTGGGATGTGATGGGAGGTGTAGCACGCCGCTCGTGGGCAAGGAATGAGCATGCAATAGAAACATGTCAATCGTTTAATAAAACACACGAAGATGGATACCACATTACAATGCCGTATATGGCAGATGATGACTATATAAAACAACTCTGTAAAGGATGAGAAAGCTTACAACATTTTTATTTTTACTCGTTTCGTTTAACGTTTTTTCTCAGATAGACCTGATAAAAACGGCGGCTAACCTTACCGATGAAGGAAAATATTTGTACCAGTTGGAAATGGTAGCATGGGACGGAACAGATATTTTTTATGATAGCTTTAAGGAGCCCGAAAGAATAGGAGGTTACTTCTCATTTATGGATGCCAACAAACCGAAATGTTTATTCTTTTCGAAAGGAGAAAGGCCCAGAGTCATCGGCGTTGTTACTTTCGGCGATATTGGGATTGTGGAAACCGCAACTATCGACTTTAAAGAAAGAGATTTCAAGAACTATGAAAAAGAGCTTTTCACTATACGAGCCAAAGCATTGGCTGAAGTCCAACAGGATACTTTATTTAAAGCATATAACAATACCAACCTGAACCTTATTCCTACAATGAGAAATGGGGTAAAAAAAGTATATGCATTAACAGCTCCCAAAGTAACGGGAGTCGTTCTGTTCGGAAATGATTATTTACTTACATTCGACAAAAATAATAACTTGATAGATAAGGAAAGATTACATCGTAATCTGATTCCTATAGCATTTGAGGACGATAAAGAAGCCGTAGCATCTGTACATTCCCATGCTCCGGGAACAAACGAGTTTATTACCCCTACCGATATCTGTACATTGATGCTCTATGCAAAGTATGCAGGATGGAAACAACATATGGTGATATCTCAAAATTATGTAAGCATCTGGGATTGTGAAAATAACTCTCTCGGAATAATGACAAGAGAAGATTTTGAGAAGATGAAGGAAATTGAATAACCATTAAATAAAGAAATACCATGAGTTTAAACAAAATTATAGAATGCGTGCCTAACTTCAGTGAAGGGCGCGATTTAGACAAAGTAGACAAAATAGCGAACGCATTCCGTGCAAAAGAAGGAGTAAAACTTCTGGACTATAGTACCGATAAAGATCACAATCGTATGGTAGTGACAGTTGTGGGTGAACCGGAAGCTGTAAAAAAAGCAGTGATAGAAGCTATTGGTATTGCTGTGGAAATCATAGACCTGAATCATCATAAAGGACAACATCCACGCATGGGTGCAGTAGATGTGGTCCCTTTTATACCCATTCGCAACGTTTCGATGGAAGAAGCTATAGCCCTATCGAAAGAAGTCGCTAAAGAAGTCGCCAATAAATATAACTTACCTATATATTTATATGAAAAAGCAGCATCAGCAGCTTATAGGGAAAATCTTGCCACTATCCGTAAAGGAGAATTTGAAGAGCTGAAAGAAAAAATGAAAATTCCTGAATGGAAGCCTGACTTTGGTCCTGCGCAGCCCCATCCGACAGCAGGCGCCACAGTTATCGGAGCACGTATGCCCCTGGTTGCCTATAATGTAAATCTTAATACCGACAAGCTGGAAATAGCAGATGCTATTGCAAAAAAGGTCCGTTTCTTAGGAGGAGGACTTCGTTTTTGCAAAGCGATGGGCGTTGAGTTGAATGAAAGAGGTATAGTACAAGTATCTATGAACTTAACCGATTTCACAAAAACAGCCATCTATCGTGCACATGAGTTGGTAAGAATAGAGGCTAACCGATACGGAGTTACCATAGTTGGAGCAGAAATTATCGGGCTTGTACCTATGGATGCACTGATCGATACAGCAGCCTATTACCTCGGTTTGGAAGATTTCTCTACTAAACAAGTACTCGAAACTCACCTCATGGAATAAGAAAAAGAAAGAATTATCTATATTCGGGATAAGTCAAAGCTGATTTTCGGGATGGAAGGTAACCATAAATAAAAGCATAAAAAGTGTCACTTTTGTCACCTTTTAGTTAAAATAAAAGTTGTCTCCCTTTGGCCGTTAACCGAAAAAACAACCTTTGTCATACTTATAACATTAGTTATTATGAAGCAAGGAAATATAATCATAAAGAATGCATCACAACTTGTAACATGCAGTGGACATTCGGCAAAGAAAGGGGAACAAATGTCTGATCTCTCCGTCATCGAAAACGGAACGGTCGTGATTACTGATGGATTAATCACCTATGTGGGAAAAGATGCTGATTGTCCGCCTTTATCCGATTTTCCCAACCATGTCATAGTAGAAGCCGAGGGAAAAGCCGTATTACCCGGATTTGTAGATTCACATACACATTTCATATTTGGAGGATATAGAGAAGAAGAGTTCTCATGGCGAATGCGTGGCGACAGCTATATGTCGATCATGGAGCATGGAGGAGGAATCCACAATACTATGACGGCAACCCGCAACGCATCCTTAGAAGACCTTCTGGAGTCGGGCCGTCATCGTCTGGACAAAATGCTCGCAATGGGCGTTACTACAGTAGAAGGAAAAAGCGGATACGGGATGAATAAAGAAACAGAGCTTAAGCAACTGGAAGCAATGAAAGCCCTGAATAAAGAACATCCTGTAGATATTGTCAGTACTTTCATGGGAGCACATGCCACCCCTAACGAGTATAAAGGACGAGTAGATGATTTCCTGGACTATATGATAAAGGAGGTTATGCCTGAAGTAAAAGATAAAAATCTGGCCGAATGCTGTGACATCTTTTGCGAAAAGAATGTATTCGATATAGAGCAATCACGCAGATATCTTACTGCAGCCCGAGATTTAGGATTCAAATTGAAAATACATGCCGATGAAATAGTAACGCTTGGCGGTGCTGAATTAGCTGCCGAGCTGAAAGCTCTCTCCGCCGATCACCTGCTGCAAGCATCGGACAAAGGGATAGAATGTTTAGCAGGAAGTAATACTGTAGCAACTTTACTCCCTTGTACCGCATTTTCTCTGAAAGAACATTATGCTCGAGGAAGGCATATGATAGATATGGGATGTGCTGTAGCTTTAGCGACAGACCTCAATCCGGGAAGTAGTTTCACAAATTCTATTCCACTCTTGTTTGCTTTAGCTTGTATCTATATGCAATTATCACCTGAAGAAGCAGTGACTGCACTCACGATCAACGGAGCAGCAGCGATCGGTAAAGCAGATAAGATAGGCAGTATAGATGTGGGTAAACAAGGCGATTTAGTTATACTGGAATACCCTTCATATAAATTCTTACCTTATCATATCGGGATGAATATTGTCGAAAAAGTTATAAAAAGGGGAATTCTATTCCCTAGTTCCAATATTTAAACTTTAAATCATTAAATGTAAAGCATATGTTAGCAAACTTAACTGTCAAAGAATTTCTCTCCAAAACAGCCGGCAGCGATCCTGTTCCCGGAGGAGGTAGTATTGCAGCACTAAATGCAGCTATTGCAGCAGCCTTAGCCGAAATGGTAGCGAACCTGACTATTGGTAAAAAGAAATACGAGGATAAAGAAGAACAGATGAAGCAAATCGCAGCATCTGCAAACAACTATCAAAAGCTTTTCATCTACGATATAGATGCCGATTCCGATGCATACAACAAAGTCTTCGACGCATTCAAACTTCCGAAGGAAACAGACGAAGAAAAAGCCGAACGGAGCAGACATATACAAGAAGCGACAAAAATAGCCGCTGAAGTACCCATGGAAGTTGCCCGAAAAGCATTTGCTATTATGGATATTATAGAACAAGTAGCCGAAATTGGTAACCAGAATGCAATTACCGATGCTTGTGTGAGTATGATGACAGCACGTTCCGCAGTATTAGGTGCAATTTTGAATGTGAAAATAAACTTGTCTTCACTAAAAGATGAGGTATATGTAGCACAAATGAAAAAAGAATGCGAACAACTGGAAAAGGCAGCTATTGAAAGAGAACAAGAGTTATTAAATAAAGTAAGTCAAACACTCTAAGTTTATGAAGAATGTCTATTACATCGGCTCAGGAGAACTAAATTTCGAAATAGTCGAAAAGATTATCAATAAGAATCTGAAGCTGGAATTAGCTCCCGAAGCAAAAGAACGTATACAAAAATGCCGTGATTATCTGGATAAGAAAGTAGAGTCATTGACTACTCCGTTGTATGGAATTACCACAGGATTCGGCTCTCTATGCAATAAGAACATATCACCCGATGAACTGACCCGTCTGCAAGAGAACCTGATAAAATCTCATGCTTGTAGTGTGGGAGAAGAGATTTCTCCTGTAGTGGTAAAATTGATGATGTTGCTCAAAGCACATGCCTTGTCGCTAGGATATAGTGGTGTACAAGTGATAACGGTACAGCGTATTATAGATTTTTTCAACAACGATATAATCCCTATTGTTTGCGATCGTGGATCTTTAGGTGCTTCGGGCGATCTGGCTCCTCTGGCTAACTTGTTCTTACCCTTAATTGGAGCAGGAGACGTTTATTATCAGGGAAAAAAACGAGAGGCTATAAGCGTACTTGATGAGTTTGGATGGAAGCCTATCCGATTGATGAGTAAAGAAGGACTCGCTCTTCTTAACGGGACTCAGTTTATGAGTGCTAATGGTGTATTTGCCATATTACGGGCATTTGCCATATCAAAAAAAGCAGATCTGATCGCATCCCTTTCGCTCGAGGCGTTTGATGGCTGTATCGATCCATTTTATGACGGACTACACCAAATGCGACCGCATAAAGGCCAGATAGAGACATCTTCAACTTTCCGCAAACTCCTTGAGGGCAGTGACATTATAGCCAGACACAAAGATCATGTGCAAGACCCCTATTCTTTTCGGTGTATTCCGCAAGTACATGGAGCAACTAAAGATGCTATAAACTATGTAGCCTCAGTTCTTCTGACGGAAATCAACTCGGTAACGGATAACCCTACTATATTCCCCGATGAAGACAAAATAGTATCGGGAGGAAATTTCCATGGACAGCCATTAGCTATTTCTTTCGATTTTCTGGCTATTGCGCTTTCAGAACTTGGTAATATATCGGAACGTCGTGTAGCTCAACTGATAATGGGACTTCGGGGATTACCGGAATTTCTTGTCGCCAACCCCGGAGTAAATTCCGGCTTTATGATTCCTCAATATACTTCAGCTTCGATGGTTAGCCAGAATAAGATGTATTGTTATGCTGCTTCCAGCGACTCGATAGTGTCTTCCAACGGACAGGAAGACCATGTAAGTATGGGAGCAAATTCGGCAGTGAAGCTATTTAAGATAATGGACAACCTGAATCATATACTTGCAATAGAACTAATGAATGCTGCTCAGGGTATAGACTTCCGCCGTCCGGCAAAGACATCTCCTGTACTCGAAGGCTTTCTGAAAGAATATAGGAAAGAAGTTCCCTTTGTGAATGATGATATTGTAATGTACAAAGAAATACATAAAACCGTAGCATTCCTCAACAGGGTATCGCTGGACTTTATGGATTGAATATAAAAAGCGTGTGAATAATAAAACTATTCACACGCCAACCTATTTCAGACTTTTATTATTCAGCTAATAAATCATCAATTACTTTATTAAAGTCTTGTTTGAATTCGTCATAAAACAAGCCTGTTGCAGGCCCGTTAAATCCTGTATGTATCTTACGGACTTTACCTTTCTTGTCTATAAATATTGTCGTAGGGTAGCCCATGATCTTACTCACCTGAGGTAGAGCCTTGGCTGTTGCATCATCTCCCAGCTTCCCGGCAAACAGGATATCGTACGTTGTTCCGTATCGTTTTACTAAACGGGAAAGAACAGTTTTCACATATTCGGGATCGTCTTTACGCTCAAATGCTAACCCTATAATCTCTACTCCACGATCTTTATTCTCTTTATACCAAGGTGATAGATATTCCATCTCATCAAGACAGTTAGGACACCAACTACCAAGTATGGATACTATTACGACCTTATCTTTAAACTTCGGATCTGACAGCGATACTTTATTCCCTTCTATATCAGGGAATGTAAAATCGAGACGATCAAAACCTTTTTTCATATAAGCCAAACTATATGGATCAGCAAGTGCAGCTTCGGCATTCCGTTTTCCTATTAGCTTAGTTACACCACGAGTAGTATAAAACTCTCCGGTAAAACTCTCATTCCCTTCAAACTTACCTTTAATCAAATACGGGCTCAAGCCTGCAAAAGCAGAAAACTGAAAACCATCATTAGTCAAGGCTCCTTCCAGGTAACGTAAATCTCCGGCATTGGTAAGTATAGAGCCTGTAAGTATATCATTATTCTGATTGAAGATACCCACATTGTAGGCCGTATCTCCTTTCTGACTAACAAACTGAATATCCCATTTTCCGGCCAATGATGTTGAAACAGGAGTAACAACCTTTTCGAAACGAGGTGCTTCCGATTTTACAGCCGTAAAAGGAATACCTTCATCCCCTCCTTCAACAAACAGTTTTTGAAAACGACCGTTAAATACTCCGTCCGCAACAGTACCTATTAGCCGGGCATCATATGCCTCGATGGGAACTATAACTGTATCGCCCAAATAATGGATTCCATTAAGAGGAACTCGTTCGGCTCCATTTATCAAATATACAGATGCCGAATCCGTTGCTGTATTAACAGCATCGAATATAAAGGGAAACTTCTGATCTGATACAGAAAATTCACCTCTCCACTTTCCATCAGTCAGCTTATTATCTATTACTTTATTACATGAAGCTAAAGAGACAAAGCTTGCGATACCCAATATAAAATGCTTTCTCATAATTATAAAACTTTAGTCCTAAACATCTTTGCCATACCGAATCAGATGGGGCATCTTATGGGAATAATTACTCCACTTTACGGAACTATGACAAAGAATGTATCAGGACAAAAATACACACTACTTTTTAAAAACCCATGGTTTCGTTTCTATTTTATCATTACCCTGTGCCGACAAAGCTTGCTGATAATTAGCCTTGTTTACATTTTGTTCTTTAGTCGGATAATACAAACGACTAGGTACACCTCCATCTCCGAAGAGAGGATCAAATCTGTATGTGACCTCGCTGCCCTCTATTGTTCCCTGAAATACCACGTCACCTTCTTTTGCAAGAAAATCAGGGTAACCTGTACGGCGATATTCACTCCACGCCTCTAGGCCTTGCATGTATAATGCTATATATTTCTGAGTCAACACATTTTTCTGATTGGCTGCAGGCAACTTGCCCAGATATGTTGTAACATCGGTAGCTGCAACACCCCATTTTTCGAGAGATGCCTGTACTCCCGCCTGATAATCAGCCTGGCTCCAATTCTTATATTCGGATATAAGAAAAGCAACTTCTGCGTATTCCATCAACACTTCCGAATAGTTAGCTGAATTGACCACTGCTCCGGGCAAACTAACATCAGTAGCTGCAAATTTACTTGCTTGATCGTTGGCCAGACCATATGGTAGCCCTACATAGGTATTTGTATTGGTTGCAGGTAAAGCGTAAATAGGTAAGCGTGGGTCGGCTACCGGAAGCACCGGATTAGCCCCTTTCAGCAAATCTACAAGAATACGAGATACTGCAAAGTCCTTCCTATTAGCTGTTACGGTTGCCCTATATAGTGGAGCTTCATTAGGAGATGTGGCTGAGTATTTGAATGAAGCATTATCGCCATTACTCACAAATACACCTTTATTTAGAGCGTCCTGGAAATGTTCTTGGTACAAAGAAGGATTCTTTTCTTTAAGACGTGTGGCAAAACGTAAACGTAAGGAGTTCGCCAATTTAGCCCATTTCTGGTTACTTCCAGCATAAATAATATCCGCACCTCCAAAAGTGGTTTCGCTCTGATATTTAATAAGTGTATCACCGGCAGCTTTAAGTTCATTGAGCAAATCTGTATAGATTTTCTCTTGTGCCGCATATTTAGGAGTTATATTCTCCGGGTTCTGCTGCAATGCCTGAAAGTCCGCATCTTTATTGCCATACGACTGATATGGAACATCTCCGAATACATCTGTAAGAGCATAAAAAGCATATGTCTTAAGAACACGGCTTATAGCTATTTGTGTTGCATTCCGCCCTACCCCGTTTGCTGTTGCAACCTCCTTTGTCGCCGGATCGGTATTTAGCTTTATTACTTCCTCCAGGTTATTCAATGTCTTATAAAGGCCTTTCCAATAATCGTCGGAATAGCTAAACGGAATATCGTAACGAGACTGAGTCGTATATGTGTTTTGAGCAAAATACTGCACAAATAGCATAGAACCTCTCAATGATACTTGTTCGCTACGAAGATTGTCCACCAATAACTTCTGAGACGAAGTAATCAATGATGTTGTCGGCACTGACGACGGACGGTTAGGATCTTCATTAATACCATCGACACATGATGTAGATAGTATTAATGATACAAAGCCGCCCAATATATATAGTCTATTTATTTTCATAATCAATTGTTTTATTATTCTCTGTTATGCTGAGCAAAGTGAAGTCCCTTTTTTATTCCGTTCACTAAGCTCAGAACGACACTTTTCTTTAAAATTTGAAACCAAGATTTAATCCATATGTCAACGGTGTCGGTATATTCCCTCCTTCTATACCCTGTACATTACCACTACTGTTTGTTATTTCAGGATCTATGTCTTTACTCTTGGTATATATATTCCAAATGTTACGGGCGTAGGCTGTTACACTAACACTTTCTATTTTCCATTTCGGCAGTTTGAAAGTGTACCCTAATGTCAATTCCCTCAGTTTAATAAAAGTGGCATCGAATACAGTATAAGCTGTAGGCCCATTATATTGATTTTGTGCCCATGCCTGAGCGGTAACATTCTTTGTGTTTTGAGCTGTATTACTTACTGTATATGTACCATCAGCATTGAAAACAACATTACCTGTAACTCCATCCAGAACTACTCCAGTTTCACGGATATTGTTTGCAGCTGTAGATTCCAGAATACCGGAATACATAGCCACCTTATAGGTCTGAGAGAATAATTTTCCTCCTACACGCGAATCGATAAGGAAACCGAATGTAAAATCTTTATATCTCAATTGATTCTGAAAACTCCATAAGAAATCGGGAAGTACACTTCCTAGTGGTACAAACTGGTCTGTACGCATATAGACACCATCTTTATCCACTACTTTTTGCCCATCAGAAGCATATACAAAATCGTACCCCATTATCTGACCATAGCTGTCTCCTTCTTTTGCCACCAAGGAAACCAGAGTGTTACTCAACTGTAAAGTATTCACTGCATCCGACAATTTTATTATCTTATTACTGTTCTTCGAAAAGTTAGCTATTGCAGTCCAATTCCAATCTTTTTGTCTGATAGGATTTATGGTTAATGTAGCTTCAATTCCTTTATTATTTATCTTGCCGGCATTAATTAATTTATTACTGTATCCAAAAGCATCTGACGTCGGTAATGAAATAATCTGGTCGCGGCTGTTATTATTGTAGTAAGTAACATCCAGTCCTAATAGATTATTAAACAATTGTAATTGCAAACCAGCTTCCCAAGAGGAAGTAATTTCCGGCTTCAATTCAGGATTATTTAATTTATCAGGTAGAACATAAGCTATATTCCCATTAAATGAATTCAACGCTTCATATGTTTTATATAACTGATATGGGTCTGTATCGTTACCCACCTGTGCCCATCCAAGGCGAGCTTTTGCAAACGAGAGCCAATTTTGCTCTTTTAATGCAGGTAACTCTGTCAAGATAAAAGACGATGTAATGGATGGATAAAGGAATGAATTATTATCCTCGGGCAAAGTAGAAGACCAGTCGTTACGCAATGTTCCATCCAGATACAAGAGGCTTTTCCATCCGTAGGAAACACTTCCGTAAACAGACGATATCGCTTTTTTATAAAGCCCTGTAGAAGGATTTACTATTATTGAAGCTGCATTATTCAGGCTATAATATTCAGGGATAGCCAATCCACCCGATGTTTGTATATCACTCACCTGTCTATTACGTCTCATATAGTTTGCACCCAAATTAGTAACCAGTGAGTGATCTCCCCAACGGTTATTTGTAGTTGCCAGAAACTCATAATTGAATTCATCGAATTTCTGAGAATATTCCTGATATTGAGACTGTGAACGGGAATAATAAGCTATACGATCTTGAGAATTATATTGGTATACATCTCCATTTATGCGACCTGTCAAGCTTAGCCATTTTGTAGGGGTTATGGTCAATCCTACGTTTCCATAAAAACGATCCCGATCTTCGGCCAAATAGCTTTCATATGCCGACCAATACGGATTGTCTATATATTTTGTCTTTTCTCCGGCAGCAGTGTTATTCCAACTGGTTCTATTCCATGCACGAGGAGTTCCATCGGCTCTTTTATATTCCTTCAATTTGCGATAATCTACCTGTACTTGCCCCCACTGATATGCTTCGAGCATGATATTGCGGTTAGAGGCTCCTGTCCAAGGACGACCTGTAGATTTATTATTTATATAATTTATATTTCCAAAAAATGAGACAAGCGATCCTTTTGTACTACCCGATATATTTATGGAATTACGCCCTAATGAAGAATTAGGAACAGTCCCTTTCACATTCTTATTGGTAAAGGATACACGAAAAGCTCCTTTTGTCGTATTCTTTGATAAAGCAATATTATTTGTATTGGAAACCCCGGTATTGAAAAAATCAGTTACATCATGTTCCGGGTATACCCAAGGTTGTGGATTAAGATAATCACCTTCATATTCAGGATCTAGATTGTACCAATGAAGCACGGGAGTACCATCGAGTTTAGGTCCCCAACTTTCATCTGCTGCATAATCCACTATGCTATATTCTTTTCCGTCGATAGTTGCTTTCTGGAATGTAGTACTATAGCCACCTCCATACAATTTCTGTCTTTTAGGTAAACGTACTACTTTTTCAAATTCGATACCTGTATTCACCTGTATATCGATACGGTCATCATTTCTATCCCCTTTTTTTGTCGTGATCAGAATTACACCATTAGCGGCACGTGTTCCGTAAAGAGCAGCGGCAGATGGGCCCTTCAGTACACTTATATCCAATATGTCATCCGGGTTGATATCTTGAATAGTACTTCCCACGTCTTTCCCTGCACTACCGTTAATTGTGGCAGATGTATTCATATCGGTATTATCTAACGGAACACCATCTATGATATATAAAGGTTGATTATTCCCTGTAATGGAATTTATACCACGAAGTGTAACCCGCGATGATCCTCCCATATTACCTCCACTGGAAATAACCTGCATCCCCGATATCTTACCCGACAATGCACTCAATGCATTTGTTGGCCTGGTTTCCAAAGCCTGCCCGGATACTCCTTGAACAGCATAACCGAGCGCTTTCTTTTCGCGAGGAATATTCAATGATGTGATTACCACTTCATCCAGTTCGGTACTTTTTTCTCTAAGAACAACATCCAGAGGACTATTGGTTAATATCTTTGCTTCATGGGTTTCAAAGCCTAAAAATGAAAAAACTAAAATATTATTCTTCTCTACAGAGATCGAATAATACCCATTAATATCAGTTAATGTTCCTGTACGGGCATTTCCTTTAATTTGTACAGTTACACCTGTAAGCTCAATGCCTGCGGCATCTGTAACACGTCCTTTTAAGACAAAACTATCATTTGTCTGAGCGAGTGTTAATAATGCAAAGACATTGAATAATAATAACAATTTGATTTTCGTTAGTTGCGACATAGCTTTTTTATTTACTCAAACAATCTTTATAGGTTTCATAAATATTAACCAGTTAAAAACAGATAATATTTATTACAAAAGTATAATGTCGTACTATTCCGTGAAATCCCTTCTATATGGTATTTATATACCTAAAATATGGTAGAAATTAATTTTTTCTTTACAATTGAAAGATATACTGCCTTATATTTGTATTTATGTCTTTTAAATTCTTACTTTTGTAGTAGCTGAACCTTTTTATCATGACATTGTTAAATAATCCTTTGCCCAAAGTACGTTTCGGTATAATTGGTACTAACTTTATTACTGAAAAAATATTAGATGCCGCGAAATATGATGCCCGCTTCGAACTCATAGCAGTATATTCCCGCACTCAGGAACGAGCTGAAGACTTCGCCCGAAAGTTTAATATACCATATACTTTTACATCATTAGAGGCAATGGCCGAGAGCAACCTGATTGATGCCGTTTATATTGCTTCACCAAATTATGCTCATGCCTCGCAGAGTATTTTATTTATGCAACATGGCAAACATGTACTATGCGAAAAACCTTTTGCCTCAAACGCAAAAGAAGTACATGCAATGATAGCTGCGGCTAAGAAGCATAATGTGGTTTTGATGGAAGCAATGAAGCCTAGCTTAACTCCCAATTTTACAGCAATAAAAGATAATATAGGCAAAATAGGAAAGATACGTCGGTACTTCTCTTGCTACTGCCAATATTCATCAAGATATGATAAGCTGAAAGAGGGAATTGTAATGAATGCTTTTGATCCCTCACTATCTAATGGAGCTGTAATGGATCTTGGAGTATATACTATATATCCGATGGTCGTTTTATTTGGTCGCCCTAAAAAAATCAATGCAACGGGGTTAATCCTTTCGACAGGAGTTGATGGGCAAGGAGGTGTAAATTTCGACTACGACGAGATGAATGCAACTGTGATATATTCGAAAATAGCCGATTCAACTTTGCCCACAGAAATACAGGGAGAAGAAGGAACAATAACAGCCGACAGAATTAATATTATAAATAAGGTCAGCCTAAAATACAGAAACGGAGAAGAAATTACGATAAGTAAACCAAATACAATCCATGAATATTATTATGAAATAGCTGAGTTCATAAATTTAATAATACAAGAGAGGAAAGAATCGGAAATTAATAGTCTCGAAAATTCACTAATAACAATAGAAATCATAGATGAAATAAGGAAACAACTAGGAATTGTATATCCTGCTGACAAAGGAGGAGTGTCATATTGAGCCAAAAAGGTATCCTTTTTATCATATTGGTATACACTCACTGTACTCTGCCAACCTTTTTTAACAAAATAAAATAATTATTCACTCAAAATATTCCTAGCTTTATTTCCACCTTTGCATTAACCTAATCCTATGATAACAAGGATGAGCCCATGAAAAGGATTATTAGAAGAAAAATTTCAAGACCTTGGTTAATTAGATATTTATTCCATTTTTTTGAAAGATACAATATTGTCAAAATATCAAAATTAAAACGATTTATTTATTAACTTTTATCCATGAATAAACAAACTCCTTACTCGCGCATGCAAACCTTTTGGCTAGTCATATTAAGACTTCTTATCGGTTGGCATTTTCTGTACGAGGGAATTGTGAAAATTTTAAACTCAGGCTGGACTGCTTATCCATATTTGATGGATTCGCAAGGATTCTTTGCCGAATACTTTCACAGTTTAGCCGACAACCCAGGCCTACTGGCAGTTTCTAATTACTTTAATATATATGGACTTACATTGATTGGATTAGCCCTAATCCTGGGATGTTTCTCACGTATCGCCTCTATTGGAGGTATATTTTTCCTGGCCATGTACTATCTTTCTCATCCTCCTTTCATAGGAGCTGAGTATATGATGCCTACCGAAGGATCATATTTGTGGGTTGATAAAAACCTGATTGAAATAGGGGCATTAATGGTGTTAATATACTTCCCTACGTCCCGTATTATTGGGCTTGACCGATATATTTGTAAATTATGTAAATGTAAATCCAGCTAACATATTATAATACTATGGCATCTGAAGACCAAATTCTTCCTGAAGATAAAGATAAGAACAAAGATACAAAAGCATCTGACAATAACTATCTGCCCGAATCGCAAGGCAGACGTGATGCAATAAAAGCACTGGCCACTATCCCTGTTTTAGGTGCATTAGCTTACGGAGTATACAGTAAACAAAAACATGACAAAACACTCCGAGACGTAAGCGACGTATTCAGACTAAGTAAAGATAGCGCTACAATAGCCGAATTACAACCTAATGGAAAACAGATTCGTATAGGTATTATAGGCTGTGGTATACGAGGAAAACAACTCCTCAGAGCGGCAGGATTTGCGAGCCCTAAAGCTTTACAAGAATTGATTGACGAATCCAAAAAAGATAAAAAAGACACACGCTACGTTGATTTTAAGGCTCAAGAAGATCTGAATATCGTTATCACAGGAGTGTGCGATATTTTTGACACATTTGCCGAAGAAGGTATTGCTGCCGGTGCAAATATAAATAGAGAAGGAAATGGCGGAACCTTAGGACCAGCTCCGAAACGCTATCGTCACTATCAGGAAATGCTGGCTGCCGACGATATTGATGCTGTTATTATAGCTACTCCTGACCACTGGCATAGTACTATGGCAATGGATGCAGCAAAAGCGGGCAAACATGTATATGTAGAGAAACCTCTCTCATGGACTGTTCCTGAAACGTATATGGTAAGAGAAGTTATCAAAAATACGGGTATAGTGTTCCAGCTTGGACACCAAGGACGCCAAGTAGATAGCTACCATAAAGCTAAAGAAATAATAGACAAAGGGCTTCTGGGGTCAATAAGCCTTATCGAAGTTTGTACAAATAGAAACGATCCTAATGGAGCATGGGTATATAACATAGATCCAACTGCAAATCCTCAGACTATCGATTGGAAACAATTTGAAGGGAACCAAGAACGTATAAAAGAGTACACGGACTATATGACCAAATACAAGCTGGAAAAATATGTAGGACCGGAAGACAGAAGCAAATTTAGTCTGGAACGCTTTTTCCGTTGGCGTTGTTGGTGGGATTATAGTACAGGCCTTAGTGGAGACTTATTAACTCACGAATATGACGCCGTTAACCAGTTAATGGGTGTAGGTATCCCCCATTCGGCAACATCGTCGGGAGGTGTATACTTTTTTAAGGACGGAAGAACTGTACCAGATGTCTTACAAACAACCTTCGAGTTCCCCGACACAAATATGACAATGCTTTATAGTGCCACTCAAGCTAATGCCCGTAACAGAGGTAAAGTAATTATGGGACACGATGCTTCGATGGAAGTAGGAGATACTCTGACTGTAAAAATAGATCCATTTTCAACTAGATATAAAGAAAAACTGGATAAAGGAATTATCAAACCTGATGTTCCCTTCTATACATATGTACCAGGTAAAAGCAATGTAGATGCAATAACCTCAGCCACAGAAATGTATTTTGCTCAAAGAGGATTGCTCTATTCTTATTTGGGGGGTAAGCGTTATGATACAACATTCCTGCATATAAGAGAATGGCTCGAATGTATACGCGACACAAATAAGAAAACCTCATGTGGCATAGATGCTGCATTCGAAGAAGCTATTACTGCTCACATGGGAACCCGAGCCTATCTCGAAGGACGTACCATGTATTGGGATAAAGAAAAGGAGGAAATTATCAGAGGTGAATTAAACTAATAATACCATTAAATCTAGAGAATATTATTAACCTAAAAAACAAAAAAAGTTATGGCATCAGACATTTCGAGAAGAAAGTTCCTTTCAACAGGGGCAAAAGCAGCGATCGGTCTAACGATCATCCCAAGTACAGTTTTGGGGAAAAATTTCGGACATGTAGCACCTAGCGATAAACTGAACATTGCGGCAGTAGGTATCGGAGGTATGGGACACGCAAACATCAAGCAAGTAGAAAAAACAGAAAACATTGTAGGGTTATGTGATGTGGACTGGAGATATGCAAAAGGTGTTTTCGATCGTTTCCCAAATGCGAAGAAATACTGGGATTTCCGCAAAATGTATGACGAAATGGGTAAAGACATAGATGCTGTTATTGTTGCTACTGCCGACCATACTCATGCTATCATCTCAGCAGACGCAATGACTATGGGCAAGCATGTGTATTGCCAAAAACCTCTTACACACTCTGTCTATGAATCTCGTTTGTTGACAAAATTAGCAGCAAAACACAAAGTTGCTACTCAAATGGGTAACCAAGGATCATCGGGCGAAGGAGTAAATCTTGTATGCGAATGGATCGCTAATGGGGAGATAGGTGAAGTAACAAAAGTAGAATGTGCAACAGACCGTCCTATCTGGCCACAGGGACTAATGACTCCGGAAAAAGCCGATAAGATTCCGTCTACTCTGAACTGGGATTTGTTTACAGGTCCAGCAGAACTGAAACCATTCAATAATATTTATCATCCATGGAACTGGCGCGGCTGGTGGGCGTATGGTACAGGTGCTTTGGGCGACATGGCATGCCACATCATGCATCCGGTATTCAAGGGCTTGAAGTTGGGTTATCCTACAAAGGTACAAGGTTCTTCTACATTGCTACTTAGAGATTGCGCTCCGCAGGCTCAGCATGTAAGATTAACATTCCCGGCTCGTGATAATATGCCTAAAGTGGCTATGCCTGAAGTAGAAGTACATTGGTATGATGGAGGTATGATGCCGGATCGTCCGAAAGGATTCCCTCAAGGAAAACAATTGATGGGTGACGGTGGTGGATTGGTTATCTTCCATGGTACAAAAGACACGCTAATTTGCGGATGCTACGGTGTGAACCCTTGGTTGTTGTCTGGTCGCGTTCCGAATGCACCAAAGACACAACGCCGTGTAACTACATCTCACGAGATGGATTGGGTACGTGCATGTAAAGAAAGTCCTGAAAACCGTGTGAAAACGGCTTCTGACTTCAGTGAAGCAGGCCCATTCAACGAAATGGTAGTGATGGGAGTATTGGCTATTCGTCTACAAGCCTTGAACAAGGAATTACTATGGGATGGAGATAATATGCGTTTCACTAACATCGGTTCCGACGAAGAGTTGAAGATCGTTATTAAAGATGGTTTCACCATTAAAGATGGGCATCCTTCATTTAATAAGGATATGACAGATCCGATCAATGCTCAAGCATTTGCTCAAGAATTGATAAGCCATACTTACAGAAATGGTTGGAAACTACCTGAAATGCCTAGATAATTAGATTTTGTTAAATTTAACCAGATAAATAAAGATGAAAAAATTATTTTATAGTATCGGCTGTGTTATGATCGCAGGAGCATTAGTTGCTTGCGGTGGAGGAAAAAAAGCAGACACTAATAAAGAAGAGAGTAAAGATGCAGAGACTGTTCAACTAGCTATTAATACACAACCATTAAAAGATAGTGTAAAAGTTGAAGAATCGTTTGCTGTTGATAAGGATGGTTATATTTCTATATTCGATGGTACATCTTTTAAAGGATGGCGCGGTTATGGAAAAGACGCTATCCCTGGAAAATGGATTATTGACGAGGGCGCTATCAAGTTTAATGGAACAGGTGGCGGAGAAGCTCAAGAAAAAGATGGTGGAGATATAATCTTTGCTCATAAATTTAAAAACTTCGAGCTTACTTTTGAATGGAAGGTTGCTAAAGGTAGTAACTCCGGAGTTTTCTTCCTTGCTCAAGAGGTTGAATCGACCGATGATAAAGGAAATAAGAAGATGGAACCTATTTACATATCTTCTCCTGAATACCAAATACTTGACAATGCTAATCATCCGGACGCAAAAATGGGTAAGGATAACAATCGTCAATCAGCATCTCTTTACGATATGATCCCTGCCGTTCCTCAAAATTCTAAACCTTTTGGAGAATGGAATACAGGTAAGATCATGGTTTATAAAGGAACTGTTGTTCATGGCCAAAACGGCGAAAACGTTGTTGAATATCATTTATGGACTCCTCAATGGACAGAACTCCTTCAAGCAAGTAAATTTAGTGAAGCTAAATGGCCTTTGGCTTTCCAATTGCTGAACAATCTTGGAGGTCCTGAAAGAGAAGGATATATCGGTCTTCAAGATCATGGAGATGATGTTTGGTTCCGAAATATTAAGGTAAAAATCCTTGACTAATTAGTCAACTAATTTTTTCTATTAAATAAAAGTCAAATCCATGCGAGGGAAGTCTTTCCCTTGCAATGGATTTGATAGTTTAAACAAATCTTATCTTATAATTAATAACATGAAAATATCAATGTTTCTTCTCACAGCCTTTCTAATACTTGCTTCTTGCACACCTAAGGCAGAGAATGCAGATGCCCAAAAAGCACCTGTAAAAAAGGATATCGCTTTGCAGCTATATTCTCTGAGAGATGATATATCCAAAGATTATGCCGGTACAATCAAAAAAGCAGGTGAAATGGGATATACTGCTGTTGAAGCAGCAAATTACGGTGATGGGAAATTCTACGGTAAATCACCTGAAGAATTCAAAGCTGATATTGAAGCAGCGGGAATGAAAGTATTATCTTCTCATACAGGAAAACAACTATCTGAAAAAGAATTGGCCAGCAAAGACTTTACAGAATCTTTGACATGGTGGGATCAATGTATTGCCGCTCACAAAGCTGCTGGTATGTCATACATAGTAACCCCTTGGATGGAAGTTCCTAAAACATTAAAGGACCTGCAAACATATTGCGAATATTACAACGAAGTAGGTAAAAGATGTAAAGAAAACGGTATGTCGTTCGGATATCATAACCATGCACACGAGTTCGAAAAAGTAGAGGACAAAGTGATGCTTGATTATATGATTGAAAATACAAATCCTGAATATGTATTTTTCGAAATGGATGTTTATTGGGTAGTAAGAGGACAACAAAGCCCTGTAGACTATTTCAACAAATACAAAAATCGTTTCACCCTCCTACATATTAAAGACAATAAAGAGCTTGGACAAAGTGGTATGGTCGGCTTCGACGCTATTTTCAAAAATACGGATGCTGCAGGAACAAAACATCTTGTAGTAGAAGTAGAGAAATACAATTTCGAACCTGTGGAAAGTGTAAAACAAAGTCTAGAATATCTTTTAAATTGCCCATTGGTAAAAGAAAGTTACAATAAGTAAAATAAAATAAGGGGCAGGCTTTAAGAGCTTGCCCTTATTCTATATAGATTATGAACACAGTAATGGCCGATAACGGCACCTTCTATTACAATATACAAGGAACAGCAGAAGGTACAAGCTACAATATTATTTATCAGGATGATGAAGATCGTGACTTTCAGCCTGCAATAGAAGCTTTATTGGTTCAATTCGAAAAATCACTCTCGGTATATGATGAAACATCAATTATATCACGAGTAAACAGAAATGAAAAAATAGAAACAGACTACTTTTTTCAAACCGTATTTAACAAAGCTAAGGAAATAAGCAACTTAACTGAGGGAACATTTGACATCTCGGCTGAACCTCTTTTTAGAGCATGGGGATTTAGCTCTCAAGAAAAACACATTCCTAATGAAGCACAAATAACAGATCTAAAGCAACATATAGGAATGGACAAAATACGTATCGAAAACAATTTTGTAATAAAGTCTAATCCTAATATAGTATTAAATGCGAATGCAATTGCCAAAGGATATTCTGCCGACTTAATATCACTTGTTCTTGAAGAATATGGTTGTGAAAACTTCTTGGTTGAAATAGGTGGCGAGATCCGCCTAAAGGGAGTCAATACAGAAGGACAAGCATGGCGAATAGGAATAGATCGCCCATCTGAAGACAACCCGATACCAGGGCAAAATTTGCAGGTCATATTACAAATTACGGATAGAGGAATTGCCACATCAGGAAATTACCGACAGTTTTATATCGAAAATGGTCAAAAAGTCGCGCATACTATAAATCCGGCGACAGGATATCCGGTAAAGCATAATTTACTATCTACTACTGTAATAGCTAAAGATGCTATCACAGCAGATGCTTTTGCCACAGCATTTCTGGTAGCAGGCGTAGAAAAAGCGCTAGAATGGATAAATTTATTTCCAGAACTGGATGCTATTTTCATTTATGATGAAGCAGGAGAATATAAAATGTATTATACACCTGGAATAGAAGAAAACCTTATTTTATCCACATGATGACATAATCCTTTTTATTGTTAAAAAAGTAATAAATCTATCATCTATACAGCGTTTTCGGTAATATTTATATTATTTTTAGCTGATGAATATAAAATAGATATATATTAACGATAATAAGCCTCTTTATAATTATATCAAGTACTAAATAATAATGCCTTACGATTTAAAATAACACTAAAAAAATAAAATCATGAATACACTTTTGTTTTTAGGAAACCTGGGTACAGGAGAAATAATAATCATAGCTATAGTTGTACTTCTACTTTTCGGTGGACGCAAAATACCTGAACTGATGAAAGGTCTTGGAAAAGGAATTAAGAACTTCAAGGAAGGAGTCAAAGGTATAGAAGACGATATAGAGGGAAACGACGACAAAACTAAAAAAGACTGAGATCATACTTTTCTATGGAAGAGAACAACGAAGGAATGTCCTTTTGGGATCATTTAGAGGAACTTAGATGGACTATAGTAAGGTCTATTATAGCATTATTTGTTTTTGCAATACTTGGCTTTGTGGTAATGCCGTATATATACGATACGTGGATAATGGGACCAACCCGTGCCGATTTTGTATTGTATAAGTATTTATGTTATGCTACATCAGCAATACCTTTTTTACCCGATTTCTGCGATAGTACATTTTATGTCAAAATTATAAATTACAACTTGACATCGCAATTTTTCAGGCACATGACCACCTCTTTCTGGTTGGCACTGATCTTAACTTTTCCATACCTCATATTTGAGATATGGCGTTTTGTCAGCCCTGCATTATATGCCAGTGAAAGAAAAAGTGTCAAATGGGTATTCTTATTTGGTACTACAATGTTCTTCATTGGATGTGCAGTCGGATATTTTCTTGTATTTCCGATGACATTCCGATTCCTGGCAACTTACCAACTGAGTGAAATGATAGAAAATACCATTTCTCTTGATTCATATATGGACATGTTCTTGATGCTCGTATTTATTATGGGTATTGTATTTGAGCTACCTTTGGTATCATGGTTCTTATCACAACTTGGTCTACTGAACAGATCGTTCTTTAAGAAATTTAGAAGACATGCGATCGTGGGTTTACTTGTACTATCTGCATTTATTACGCCATCAAGTGATCCATTCACTCTATCAGTAGTATTTATACCTCTTTATTTCTTATTCGAACTAAGTAGGTTTATGGTTAAACCTGCACCGAAAGAAGAAAACGATGAGGACGATGAGGAGTTAGAAGAAGATTCTCCAAGTTTATCTGTAGAAGAATAATATTTATCGATATAAGTAAAAGCGCATATCTGATTTATTAGATATGCGCTTTTACTTTTGAACACTTTCACTTATACACATAATCTGATAGGAATGTCTAATTTGGTTTAGTTGATAAATTTCCCTATCTTTACTTAAAATATTTAACAACTACTTTATATAAAATGCTATGTAATTGTTTAGTCTACATAGAGGGAACCGTCCCTCCTCCTTCAAGACTGTAAGTTCCAACTTACGGGTCTTGTCTGTTATTGTATTCTAAAAACTAAAAACAATTACATTATGTTATCACAAAAATATGGTCGTACATATCATTTCCCTTTTTCGCCCGGGACAACGAGCGACGACCGAATTAATTATACATACTGGGACAATATCCAACAAATAGAAACTCTCGTACATACAGAGAAGCTGGATGGCGAAAACAATTGTCTTAATCGGTTTGGTGTATTTGCCAGATCTCATGTTGCACCTACAACTTCGGCCTGGACAAATCAAATACGTGAACGATGGGAAATTATAAAACATGATCTTGATGATATAGAGCTCTTTGGTGAAAATCTATACGCTGTTCATTCTATCGAATATAAACAAATAGAATCATATTATTATATATTCGCAGTACGTAGTCTCGATAAATGGCTATCGTGGGAAGAGGTAAAATTTTATGCCGCAATGTTCGATTTTCCTACAGTGCCTGAATTAGCGACTGTACCTGTTACAGATTTAACACAAGATAAACTTAAAGAGCAGATATTGACCTGGGCCGGCGAACCAGCCATATTCGGATCAGTTGATACACAAACAGGAAAAGATTGTACTCGAGAAGGAATTGTAAGCAGAAATTCTAATGAATATGCAGTAAAAGACTTTCCTCAGAATGTATTCAAATATGTACGCAAAGGACATGTGAAAACGAACAAACATTGGACACGCAATTGGAAACGTGCACAACTAAGTTGGGAAAAAGAAAGATAAATCAATAAAAAAAAGTATATATTATGATTTGGAAAATAACACAAAATAAAAACTGGGATGATCTTGAGAAACAATTCTCATGGGTAGCAGATATGAAAAATGTACCTCAGCACAAATTACACCATGCTGAAGGAGATGTAGCTATACATACACAAATGGTACTTGATGAACTGACCAAACTCCCTGCTTATAAAACATTATCGGAACAGGAACAGGAAATATTATGGGCTGCCTCTTTGTTACATGATGTAGAGAAACGATCTACTTCGCAAGATGAGGGGGAAGGAAATATATCGGCAATCGGACATTCAAGTAAAGGAGAATACACTACTAGAGAAATTTTATTCAAAGATATCCCTACCCCTTTTCATATACGTGAACAGATTGCATCATTAGTTAGGTTTCACAGTCTACCCTTATGGTTGATGGAAAAACTTGAACCGGCCAAAAGAATTCATGCCATATCACTACGCTTAAATACACAGCACTTGAAATTACTCGCAGAGGCCGATGCCCGAGGAAGGCATTGCTCCGATTTACCTATTCTTCTCGAATCGCTGGATTTATTCGAAATGTTTTGCAAAGAACAAGAGTGTTGGGGTAAAGCTTTGGAATTTCCGACACCGAATGCACGATTCGAATATTTCAATACTATTGACGGCTATGTAGGATACGTTCCTTTCGACAATTTCAAATGTGAGGTTACAATGATTGCCGGTTTACCGGGTATGGGCAAAGATCACTATGTAAAATCTCTAAAGTCAGATATCCCTGTAATTAGTCTCGATGCCATCCGTCACAATCACAAATATAGCCCTTCCGACAAGTCTGTAACCGGACGTGTTGTACAGGAGGCAAAAGAACAGGCACGTAAATATCTACGTAAAAAACAAAGTTTCATTTGGAATGCAACAAATATCACACGCTTAATGCGCCAGCAACTGGTAGACTTATTTACTCTATATGGAGCAAAAGTAAAGATTGTATATGTAGAAAAACCATATTCTATATGGAGAGCGCAAAATCTAAAAAGAGATTCGCCTGTTCCGGAAAATATATTAGATAAAATGTTAAGAAAACTGGAGATTCCCCAACTTACAGAAGCACATGAAGTAGAATATGTCCTGAACAAAGAGAACTAAAATATTGTTTTAATAGTATTAAAAATATTTGTAGTACAACCTAAAAAGCATAGAGTATGTATAAAGTAATAATTAGTCTATTCGCAATATCTTTATTCTTAGGATCATGCAATAGTTCTCAAAAAACACAAAAGACAGAAAATACAGAGAAGTTGACAATTGCCTCTCAGCAAGCAGACTGCGTAGGTGTTGGGCCAATGAAATGCCTTCTTGTTAAAAAAGAAGGGCAAACAGATTGGGAATTTTTCTACAACAATATCGAAGGATTTCAATATACTCCGGGATATGAATATCTGCTCGAAGTAAAAGTAGATACAATTAAAATGCCTCCGGCGGATGCTTCAACACTAAAATATACACTAATAAAAGAAATATCTAAAGAAGAGAAAACGTCAGAGAATTTACCTCAAATTCCTGTACAATAGTATAAATAAAGAAAATAGTATATAAAACAGGGTCTGCACAGTATTGTGCGGACCTTGTTCTGTAATAGTCACTATTTCTTGATGGAAAATCTAAGCCACACTTTTACCTCCTTTAGTTAAAATACAGTGCATGACTACTATCCATAGTGTAGAATAGTTAGAACATATGATTTGTAACTTGTAACTTATTTCTACCTTTGTAACTTTATTTTAAATTTATATGAAATTACAAGTATTCATACTGAATATTATTTTAGTAGCCATTTCCTTATCGGCATGCTCATCTCTGGAAAGTGATGCTAAGAAGGCTGCTGAACTGGAAAAAAAATCTATAGAATACATAAAAGAGGGAGACTTGGAGGAAGCTGAAAGAGTGTTTAAAGAGGCTAAAGAAATTATCACCCAATACAAGGGAACAGAAAAATATGAAAGGTTTTACGAGGTATACAATAATCATATCATTGGTAAAGCTACTCAAAACTGATTATTCAATAGAAAAAACATCTAGTAATACGATTAGGAGTTATAGCATATAAAATAGTTACACTTACAAAGTAATAAATAGGTCAACGACCTTAATAATATAGAAACTAATATATTTTCAGCCATATGTCTGATATTAATTTAACTACAGAAGAGCCTAAGAGAAGCCTCAATTTTATAGAGGTTGCAGTTGAAAACGACCTAAAAGAAGGTAAGAACGACAGCCGTGTCCAGACACGTTTTCCTCCTGAACCAAACGGCTATTTACATATAGGGCACGCAAAAGCTATCTGCATCGACTTTGGTATTGCTCAAAAATATGGAGGTATATGCAACCTTCGTTTCGATGATACCAATCCCGTAAAAGAAGATGTAGAATATGTAGATTCTATAAAAGAAGATATTCAATGGCTCGGATATGACTGGGCAAATGTATATTATGCGTCAGATTATTTTACTCAGCTATGGGAATTTGCAGTCCAACTGATTAAAGAAGGAAAAGCATACATAGACGAGCAATCTGCTGAAGATATCGCTAAACAAAAAGGTACCCCTACTCAGGCAGGGCAAAACAGTCCTTATAGAGATCGTCCGATAGAAGAGAACCTAGATCTCTTTGCAAAAATGAATGAAGGTTACTTCGAAGAAGGTAGTATGGTATTACGCGCCAAGATAGATATGGCCTCGTCCAACATGCACTTCCGGGATCCCATTATTTACCGCATTATAAATCATCCGCATCACCGTACAGGAAAAACGTGGCAAGCCTACCCCATGTATGACTTTGCGCATGGTCAATGTGATTATTTCGAAGGGGTGACTCATTCGTTATGTACCTTAGAATTCGATGTACATCGTCCACTTTATGACTGGTTTATCGACCAACTAAAAACAGACGATTATCGTCCCCGTCAGTATGAGTTCAACCGGTTGAACCTTACATATACAGTTATGAGCAAACGTAAGTTGCTACAACTGGTAAAAGAAAACCTTGTTAACGGATGGGATGACCCTCGTATGCCTACTATTTGTGGATTCAGACGCAGAGGTTTTACACCCGAATCTATCCACAATTTTATAGATAGAATAGGATATACAAAATACGATGGCATCAATGATATAGGACTACTTGAATATGCTGTACGCGAAGACCTTAATAAAAAAGTAACACGTGTTTCGGCTATCTTAGACCCTGTAAAACTGATTATAACCAATTATCCGGAAGGAGAAACCGAAATAATGGAAGCCCATAATAATCCGGAAGATGAAAATTCGGGAAGCCATAACGTCCTATTCTCTCGTGAACTATTTATTGAAAGAGATGACTTCATGGAAGATGCTCCGAAGAAATATTTCCGCTTGACTCCGGGTAATGAGGTTCGTCTTAAAAATGCCTATATCGTAAAATGTACAGGTTGTAAAAAAGATGATGCCGGCAACGTAGTAGAGGTATATGCCGAATACGACTCCCAGACAAAAAGCGGAATGCCTGAAAGTGGACGCAAAGTTAAAGGTACAATTCATTGGGTATCTACCAACGACTGCTTCGATGCAGAAGTACGTCTTTACGATCGTCTATTTATTGTTGAAAATCCGTCGGAAGATGAACGAGATTTCAAAGAATTATTAAATCCTGACTCTTTGAAGGTACTTAGAGGTTGTAAAATGGAAGCGTATCTAAAAAATGCTGTAGCAGGCGATAAATTCCAATTCCAGCGTACAGGCTATTTCTGTGTAGATAAAGATTCGACTTTAGATAATATGGTATTCAACCGTACCGTTTCATTAAAAGATTCTTGGGCTAAGGCAAAAGATAAATAATTATCTTTATCTATATGTATAAATTGCGTTCTTTGCGTTTAATGTTCATAAATTAGCGT
>NZ_JAEPKU010000042.1 GCF_016652235.1 Dysgonomonas sp. Marseille-P4677 | reverse complement strand
GTATATAAATCTCTTGGTATTCAAGACGTAGATATTAAAAAAAGCATTATTATTTACATCCGCCGATTTATAATAATATGGCAAGACCTATGAATAAGAATAGGCTTACTTATTCATTTCTTTACTCTGTTTCTCGAAATCTTTGGGAGTCATTCCGTAATGGTTTTGGAATAATTTAATAAAATAAGATGGCGAATTGAAACCAACTAAATAACAAATCTCATTAATCCTATATTTCCCATCTTGAATAAGTTCTGCAGCTTTCTGTAGACGTATCAGCCTTATGAAATCTGTAGGAGAAGAATCTATTATTGATTTAATTTTTCTGTGTAAACTCGATCTACTCATATGCATTGCCTCAGATAATGATTCGACACTAAAACTTGGTTCTGCTATATTTTTATTTATAATTTCAATTATTTTATTCAGGAATTGTTCATTTGCTTTACTCATTCCCGTTTGATTCATCGACATAAATGGTTTCGCAGTGAGCAATTTCATATCCCTCCGTCTATTATTTATCAATGATACGATTAACGTTTGTAAGTAATGCAGCGAAAATGGTTTTTCAACATACGCATCTGCACCAATTTCCAACCCTTTGATTTTACTATTCAGATCATTGCGTGCGGTAAGTAATATTACTATAATATGGCTCAATTCTATATCCGTTTTTATCGTCTGACACAGTTCAAACCCATCCATTCCGGGCATCATAATATCACTAATTACAATGTCGATCATTTCTTGTTTCAGAATTTGAAAAGCTTCAGTTCCATTTGTTGCCTTAATTACCTCATATTTGGCTTGCATCTCATTTGAAATAAAACTTAACATATCGGTATTGTCTTCAACAATGAGGATGGTTTCGGGTCTGAGTTTTCTTTTCATCAAGTTATCTTGATTATAAATATATTGATCAGAATCATTTTCGATCAATATATTTATATCGTCAGTATTCTCCTGTTCATGAGATATTGGCACCTTTAAGATAAAATTATTCAATCCATTTGCAGACGAATAGAATAGATATCCATCATGCAATTCGGCTAATGTCCGAGCTAAAGACAACCCTATTCCAGAACCGGTAGTATCTTTATGCAAAGCCTTTACCTGGAAAAAAGGTTCGAATATTTTCTCCTTAAATTCATCCGGAACAATCACCCCATCATTAATAACTTCTATAGTAAAATAAACATCGTCGTGAGTAATCAATATTTCAATATTCTTAGAAGAATATTTCATCGCATTGGATAACAGATTATTTATAATCTTAGTAATTCCTTCTCTATCAACGGCAGCTAATACAGGTTCCAGATTATCGTCTGTGAAGTTTATATTTACTTTTTTCGGTGTCGTTAAGGCCTGATGTCTAAATTTCTCAATATTTTCTTTCAATAAGGCTGAAACATCCACAATCTTGAGATTGATCAAAAATTTATGACTGTCAACCTTTCGAAAATCCAATAGCTGATTTATTAGGTCTAGTAAGTTGTTTGTGTTTTGCTTTATATATTGCAGATTTCGCTTTATACCCTCATCAGGAATTTGTTGTTCAATTATAGCTTCTAACGGGCCACTAATAAGAGTAACCGGAGTACGTATTTCATGTGCAATCTCAGTAAAGAAATCAACCTTAGTTTCATACAATTCTCGTTCTTTTTCTATTTCAAACAGCCTTTGTTGTTCTTCACCTCGCTTTTTATATCTTTTTATTGAAAAATATATTACATAATATGTGATCGCACAGAAAAGAACAATATAGATTATATACGCTATCTTTGACGCCCACCACGGGGGAAGAATAATAATCTCTAATTGAGCTTCTCTCTCATTCCATAATTCATCATTATTACTAGCCTTTACTCTAAATAAATACTTGCCGGGATGAAGATTTGAGTAAGACGCGCTATTATTATTTTGTGTATATATCCAATCTGCATCAATTCCATCCATTTTAAAGGCGTACTTATTAGCTAAGGGTGCAATGTAACTGAGCGACACAAAATTGAGTGTTATATTTGTTTCATTGTAAGGCAAGGTTATTTTGTCCGTATGTACGATACTCTTAGCTAAAGGAGAACCTTTCTCATTCGGATTGATTTCCTTATTAAACAACGAGAGTTTAGTTATATATACAGGAGGGATAAATGTATTCTTCTGAAATTCTTCAGGCGTAAAGGCTATAAGCCCTTCTAAACACCCAAAATATAATTTTCCGGAATTACTTTTTAGTGCCGATTTATAATTGAATTGATTAGACAACAGCCCTTCATTTTGAGTAAACACACGTACTTGTTTTGTCTGAGGATTAAACCGGACAAGTCCCTTATTAGTACCAAACCACAGATTATAATTTTTGTCTTCGAGTATCTTATATGCTATGTCATCGGGCAGACCGTCTTTTATAGAATAGCTCTTAAATTTCTTTTCTTCTTTGTTGAATACACATATTCCGCCTCTGTCTGTAGAGAACCATATCTGCCCCAAATGATCTTCAGTTATACTGCTTACACTGTTTGAACTTATACTATTTTCGTCTGTGTGAGTGTAGTGAATAACTTTATCCTTATTCTGGTCATATTGAAAAACCCCGCTACCCATCGTTGCAATCCATATATACCCTTCCGAATCTTCTATAATATCAAAGATAAACGATAAACCAAAGATATTTAATCTTTCAAACTTAGAACTGTTCTTATATCTTACAAATACACCCCACCCGTTTCCAAGCCATATATTACCATATCTGTCTTCACATAATGCATAAATACTTTCTTCATTGAGCTGTAAAACATCGGCGCTATAATGGGTTATTTTATTTTGTGGGCGCTCAACAATATCCAAACCATCTTTAAAATACCCAATCCACACAGCAGTTTTTAAAGCAAGCATGGCTAACGCTTGCCTGGGATATAAACTATTTAAGGCCTTAAATTTTTGTGTCTCCGTATTAAATATGAAGACACCGGCATCATCCGTTCCTACCCAGATATCGCCGCTCTTATCCTCAACCAACTCTCTTATCCTATGAGAATTTATAGAACCGGGATCGCTTGTTGGAAAATATTTTTCAAATTTATCATTGCGATTTCTATAATAGTTGACACCACCGAAGTTAGTTCCTATCCATATGCCGCCTTCTCTGTCTTCATAAACACATTCGATAAAGTTATCCGACAAAGAATAACTATTTATTGGATCCTCAATAGCATGTATTATCGAATTCGTATCGTCATTTATAATAAAGAGTCCGTATTGTGTTCCGACCCATATTTCGTTATCATTAAGAGGAGTAATACACCTGATTATTTTCTTATTGATCTCTCTGGTGTCCATTTCTTCGAGAGTATTCCTACGCTTATCTAAACGAAGTAAATTTTCTTCATGAATACCTACTATTATATGATCTTTATCATGGCATATCGTATAAATATTCTTTCCTGCTAAAGAATGCTGTCCATCTGCATCACCCAAATATTGAGTAAATGTATCATTCGAACTATTGTAAAGAAAAATTCCGGCTCCGTTAGCTCCAATCCATACACGTCCACTTTTCTCTATTGCAATGCATTGCGGATTGCTTTGACTGGGAGAAAGATCCTTGACTACTATGTAGTAATGTAATTTTTTTGTCTTCAGATTGTATCTAAATACGCCTTGATTGGGAGCTACGATCCAAATATTATTGTTGTTGTCTTGGCGGATATCTGTAATCCAATCTATTATCGACACTCCTTCCTTTGACTGAAGGTCGAATGAAGAAAATTTTTCTGCTACAGGATCAAAAATAAATACTCCTTTATCTGTTCCAACCCATAACTCTTTGTCTGGCCCCTCAAATAATGCACTAATATTATTGTTCCCTCTTTTCGTTTCCGAATCGTAACAATTAAAGACTTTACATGTAATTCCATCGTAACGGTTCAAACGATTTCTAGTACCAAACCACATAAATCCATAACTATCCTGACAGATAGACTTCACGTTGTTATGTGACAACCCAATATTACCATCTATTTGAGAAAACCGATAATTTCCCCCCTTCAGATAAATAGGTAAGAAAAGTATAAGGCTAAGCCCTAAAAATATATATTTCATAAATATTATAAGGTTATAGGATGTGAAATAGCTAAAGACAATTCTAGACCATCAATTGATAACGTTCAATTATTTTACTTGCATTCCGTGTTTGAAAACGAATCTCTTACATCCACATAAAATCCAGGGATAGTTACCTTCAATCAATAAAACGAATAAGCTAGATTTAATTTATACCAATTGCGAAAATAAGCATAAAACATTTTATTCTATAACATAATCTCGTCAGGAAATTAATTTTTCAGAAGAACTGATACCTTGATCTTATACAAATACTATATTAGTTCATGTTAACAATGATCTATTAATCTCTGATACAAAGGTCGCAAATACGTTGAAAAAGCACTCGACACTTGTCGCTATAAATACAACATATGTCCTAATTCTTGGTTTTTATAATAAATTAGGTACAAAAGTGCCATTTTTTGAAGAATACAGTATTTTCTATTCGCTATAATCCTTTTATTTTAGTACTTCCTTTTATTCTTAAAAGAAAATACTTATTAAGCTATATCCTCACTATGGCATAGTGTTGAACAAGTATCGATTTTTACAAAATATTAAAAAGGATTTATTACCTAGAATAATGTATCATGAAAACAAATGTATTTTTACTTATTTTTTTAATTGTTTTTTTTATCTGCTCATGTGGTCAGAATTCCTCTGTTAAGAATGAAAAGTGGACTATAATCTATAATCCAAAAGAGAATAATGTTGGTATAAAAAAAGATTCCTGCACCATATTTAATGGTGTGTATGCGTCTTATAAAATAGGGAATAGGCTTATTACAACAAAAGAATACGCTAGATCTTCATCAAAGACATATAGTATTGATACTAAATTTGGGAAAGGGAAGATTCTTGAAATTACATATATTGCCGATTCTTTACCGACATTGATCCAAGCTTTTGAGATATATCCAGATAAAGATTACATCCTTACTGAATTTAGATTGAAATCAGATAAAGAAATATCTTCAAACTATATGGCTCCTGTTAATATTGATCAGGCAGGAAAGGTTTTGCCTGATGGGAATAATAGGGCTCTGTTTGTTCCTTTCGACAACGATGCATGGGTAAGATTTAAATCACACCCCCTAACATTTGAAAATTTAAGGAGTTATGAAGTAACTGCAATTTTTAATAACGAAACTCGTAAAGGATTAGTGATAGGTTCCATTGAACACGATTGTTGGAAAACTGCAGTGGATATAACCAAAGGGCAAGATGTAAACAATGTAGGCTCTATTATCTGTTACGGAGGTGTGGCTGATTCGTTGACAAGAGATACTAATGTACATGGCTCGGTACAAGGAAAAGAAATAAAGTCGCCATTGGTTATGCTTGGATATTCTGACGACTGGCGTACAGGAATGGATGAGTATGGAAAAGCTAATGCGATTGTATCTCCTCGCCCGGAATGGAAAGGAGCCGTTCCTTTTGGTTGGAATAGTTGGGGCGCTCTTCAATTTAATCTTAGATATAATCATGCAATGGAAGTCTCTGATTACTTCAAAACCAATTTACAAAACAATAATTTTGTAACCGCTGACAATACAGTGTATATTGGTCTAGACTCGGGGTGGAATATTTTCTCAGAAACAGAGCTTAAATCCTTTGTCGATAAATGTAAAGTCAACGGTCAAAAAGCAGGTATATATTGGACTCCTTTTACCGATTGGGGTAAAAATCCCGAAAGAGAAGTAGAAAATGCTCAAGGTTATAAGTTCAAAGATATTTATGTTTACGCACAAGGCAAACCTCAGGAATTTGATGGGGCATATGCCATAGATCCCACTCATCCCGCAATAGAACAGCGAATGAAGGCAACTTCAGAACTCTTTAAACGATGTGGATTTGAGTATGTGAAAATGGATTTTATGGGACATGGAGCAATGGAAGGCGATAAATGGTATAACACCGATATTAAAACCGGAATGCAGGCCTATAATTACGGGATGAAATTGTTAGTTAAATATTTTGGTGATATGTTTATAAACCTGTCTATTTCACCTATCTTCCCTGCACAGTACGCTCAATCACGTAGAATTGCGTGCGATGCATGGAATAAGATCAAAGACACGGAATATACAATGAATGCTGTCTCTTACGGATGGTGGATCGACAACGCATATCAATTTAATGATGCTGATCATGTCGTATTGCGCGATGCTACTGAAGGTGAAAACAGAGCGCGTGTGACATCTGCCATAATTACTGGTTTGATTATAATCGGTGATGACTTCAGCTTAACAGGTCCAAAAGATTCAAAAGAAAGAGCTGGAAAATATCTTACTAATGCTGCTGTAAATAGTGCTGCATTCGGAAAATCATATCGCCCGGTTGAAGGAACGGGAGAAAATTCAGAAAATCAATTTGTTTATACAGACAAAGATGGAAATACCTTTTTAGCATTATTTAATTATGATGAAACTGAAAAGTTTGTGTCTATCCCGTTTGACCGTCTTAATTTAAAAACTTCTGAGATTTCAAGAATAACAGAACTTTGGTCCGGTAAATCTATCGAGACAGGTGAAATTATTCCTATCCCGGCTAAAGATGCCAAATTACTAAAGATTGAACAAAAATAAATTAGTATTATGCTTTCTAAAAATCTTTTACCTATAGCATTGTGTCTCATTCTTATTTTTACGACAGGACTTCCTTGTAAGCCTCAAAGCACTGATACACGACACTCTTTATGGTATCAACAGCCTGCAGACGAATGGATGAAATCATTACCTATAGGTAATGGACGCATAGGAGTAACTGTTTTTGGAGGAACGTTTGATGAGACCATATCGTTGAGTGAAATTACATTATGGGCGGGACAATATGATGAAGATCAGCACCGTAAATGTGGTAAAGAAAAATTGAACGAAATAAGGAAATACTTTTTTGAAGGCAATCTGAGTAAAGGGAATCAACTTGGGTCTGATATTTTGAGTGGATCACCTCATTCATTTGGATCACATGTTCCATTAGGTGATCTGAAAATGCATTTTAGATATTCCGACAATAATATATCAGAATATAAACGTGAACTAGATTTAAAAACTGCAATCAACAAGGTTTCCTTCAAAGCAGGAGATGTTCTTCATACTCGAGAATACTTTTGCAGTAACCCTGATGATGTTCTGATTATAAATATGTCAGCAGATAAAGCGAATAATATCAATACCGATATATCGTTTCAACTCCTTCGGGAAGCTGATATTATAGCTCGAGACAATTCTATAGAAATAGAAGGTAAGGTATCTTTCCCTAAACAAGGTCCCGGAGGTGTCGAATTTAATGGAAGAATAGCCGTAAAAACCAAAGACGGAACTGTTAGTGCGAAAGGAGGAGTTATCAATATATCGCAAGCGTCGAATGTCACTTTAGTTTTTGACCTTAGAACAGACTACGAAAATAAAGATTATAAGAACCAATGTACAGTTGCTGTAAATAATGCTTTAAGCAAAAAGTATACAATATTGAAAGATAATCACATTGCAGATCATTCCGACTTATATAATCGTGTAGACTTGTTCTTCGGCGAAAGTCCTAATGATAAGCTACCTACCGATAAGAGATGGGAGTCTGTGAAGAATGGAGCTACCGACATTGGGCTCGATGCCTTATTTTTTAACTATGCCCGATATTTACTTATTGCTGCTTCGCGAGCAAACTCACCTCTTCCTGCAAATTTACAGGGAGTCTGGAATGATAATTTAGCTTGTAATATGGCATGGACCAATGATTATCATCTGGATATCAATACACAACAAAACTATTGGTTAGCCAATATCGGAAATCTGCATGAACTAAATGAGCCCTTATTTAAATATATAGCGCAATTAGCAAAATATGGAAGTAGAACAGCCAAAGATGTTTACGGTGCTAGAGGATGGACGGCACATACGGTAGCCAACGTTTGGGGATATACGGCTTCAGGTTCCGGGGTAGGTTGGGGACTCTTCCCTACAGCAGGTGCATGGATTGCATCGCATCTATGGACTCATTATCTATATACATCAGACCGTGATTTTTTAGAAAAAACAGCATATCCTTTGTTGAAAGGACAGGCTGATTTTTTAGTCGATTATCTAGTTAAAGATCCTAATACAGGTTACTTGATGACAGGACCAAGTATATCTCCTGAAAACTCCTTTCGGTATGAGGAACAAAACCATTCATTATCCATGATGCCTACTGTTGATTTGATATTGGTTAGAGAAACCTTTAATTCATGTATTGAGGCCTCTAAAATACTGAATGTCGATAGTGACTATAGGAGCAAATTGACTGCAATTCTAAAACAGCTTCCAACTTTTAAAATCGGGAGAAATGGAGGTCTGCAAGAATGGTTTGAAGACTATGACGAAGCACAACCCAATCATCGCCATACATCACATCTATTAGCAATTTATCCCTTCCAACAAATCACACCAAATAAAAATCCGGACTTAGCAAATGCGGTCCGTCGTACTATGGAACTCCGCTTGGCCGCAAAAGACTGGGAGGATGTGGAATGGAGTAGAGCGAATATGATATGTAATTATGCCCGGCTTTATGACAGCGAGAAAGCTTATGAGAGCTTAGTCTTACTTCAACGTAATTTATCTAGAGAGAATTTACTTACGATATCACCTAAAGGTATAGCCGGAGCTCCTTATGATATATTTATATTTGATGGAAATGAGGCTGGGGGAGCCGGAATTGCCGAAATGTTGATCCAATGCCACGAAGGGTATATTGACCTGCTGCCAGCTTTACCAAAAGCTTGGAGTAACGGATATTTTAAAGGATTAGCTGTGAGGAATGGGGCCACTGTTGATGCTGAATGGAAAGATTCTAAATTAAATAAGGTTATAATTACAGCAACAATATCTCATTCATTTGTCTTAAAACATTCTCGCAGCAAAGATATTCCGTCGTTCTTTAAATCTGGAAAACAAGTAAAAATACGTCAGAAAGGAGATGGCTATATAAGATTTGATCTTAAGAAAGATGAAGCTTTGGAGCTTATCTACAATCATTAAATATAGCCATAGATAGCGAGACTAAACATTATTTGATTGGTTTGATATTTCCTGAAAAACTACAATTTCAAGAAAATAAATATCAAACCACAAAAGTCAATAAATTTGTAAATACAATTCTTTGTGACAATGCGAGATACAGAGAGAAAACAAAACAACTGACTTCCATTTCTGAAAGTCAGTCGAATTTCGTGATCCCGCTGGGGCTCGAACCCAGGACCCCATCATTAAAAGTGATGTGCTCTACCTGCTGAGCTACGGAATCTCCCTGTTGCTTTAACAAAGCGAGTGCAAAGGTAATGGAAAATTTCTATTTTCCAAACATATGACTTTAAAAATTGCTTTTAAATACAAACTTTTTAGTTTGGGCAAAACACAATTACAGCATAAACGCATAATAATAAATACTTTATATTAAGAAATAAAAAAAAAAGAAATAGAATCTTTTTTTGAGAAACAACTCCTTATTAAAAATGAATTTATATCTTCGTCAACTTCTAGTATTAAAACATATAGATAAAGAACAAACGCCTTAATAATATGAAAGTAGGAAAACATTTCTCCTTTAAAGGAACTATAAAAGAAATACGTCCATTAGGTGAAGGACTTATCAATGATACTTTTTTTGTTGAAACAGAAAATAATAGCCCTAACTATATTTTGCAACGAAAAAATAAGAATATATTCCAGAATATACCAGCCATGATGGAAAACATTCAGAAGGTAACTATCCATTTAAAGAAAAAAATAGTAGCTCAAGGAGGCGATCCTCTTCGTGAGGCTCTGACTATAACACCTACAATAGATGGTAAGTTATATTATCAAGATAGCGATGGCGAATATTGGGCCGCTTGTCTATTCATAGAAGATACAATTACTTACCAATATGCTGACTCTCCCCTACTAGCAGCACAGGGAGGTAAAGGAATTGGGCGGTTTCAATCTATGTTGGCAAATATGGAAGAACCATTAACAGATATTCTTCCCGGATTTCACAACATGAGATACAGACTACAACAATGGGATGATATATTACAAAAAGATCCTGTTGGACGAAAAAACTTAGTCCAACAAGAAATAGAATGGATCGAAAGCCGAAGGGAAGAAATGCTTTCCTTGTGGACAAAAGTAGAATCGGGAGAAATACCTATCAGAGTAACACATAACGACACCAAGATAAGCAATATATTGTTCGACCAACAAGGGGATGTCCTTTGTGTAATCGATTTAGACACTGTATTAAACAGTATGTGCCTCAATGATTATGGTGATGCTATACGCTCATATACCAATGCAGGCAAAGAAGATGACCTGAATCTTGACAATGTATATATGAAGATGGATATCTTTGAAGGATACACAAGAGGATATTTGTCTGAAGCGATAGCATTCCTCACCCCATCAGAAATAGACAATCTTGCTTTTTCAGCTAAGTATATAACCTTCGAACAAGTTCTGCGTTTCCTTATGGATTACATAGATGGAGATAATTATTATAAGGTAAATAACAAAACCCATAACTTGATACGCACGCGTGCACAATACAAATTACTACAATCGATGGAAGAAAACTATGATGAAATGCAAGCTATTGTAAATAAAACCATCAGGACTTTAAGCCATTAATAACTATCTTAACCGTGTTTGGAACCTTCGATGCACCATATAGATAAAGAAGAATTTAAGCAAGCAGTATATGAAATAGTAAGGATTATACCTTACGGACGTGCAACCAGTTACGGCGCAATAGCTAAAGCAATTAGTTATCCGAATATGTCGCGAATGGTAGGACGAATAATGGGCGAATGCGATTCATCGAAAAATAACATACCTGCCCATCGTGTAGTGAATAGCGAAGGCAGGCTATCTGGAAAGGCGGCTTTCGGAAATAATGGAGAAATGCAGAAACAGTTGGAAGCAGAAGGTATTATTATCGTCAACGATAAAATAAAGCATTGGAAGCATATATTTTGGGATCCAATTGAGGAGATACAACTTTAACTCATATGCATCTTTAAAAATTAACGAATAAGTGATAACTTCCTGTAAAAAGATTATATTTGCATAAACCCTTTCTTCCAATACGCATGCAGAGCAAAATACTGTATTGTCTTTTCTTATCTATTCTATCGATACTCAGTTTATGTGGGCAAAGAATGAGCTATCAAAGCTTTAACAATATAAACCTAAGTGCCGAAGCAGATGTTATTAATTGCTTTGTTCAAGACACTCAAGGACTTATTTGGATAGGGTCGAACAAAGGCCTTTTCAGCTATGACGGTTACTCGTCTCAACCCCACTTCTCTCTTAAAAGTAAAGCTAACGCTCAGATATATTGCATCCTTGTTGTCGGAGACAGCCATTTATATCTAGGTACAGATAACGGAGTGCTTTTCTTCAATTACAAAACTGACAGATATGAAACATTAGAAATAGAATTTCCATCCGATGTCAGAACAATGGCTGTCAAAGATAATACTCTCTGGATAGGCACCCTAAATGGACTACATAAGTATAACCTAGAAACAAGGGTTCTTGAAAATGTCAGCCAAAAAGGAAACCTAGGATTACCTCATAAAACAATCTATTCTATAATTGATACAGAGGAAAACAACCTCTATATAGGCACCTACGATGGACTCTGCAAATATATTCCTAAAACAGATAATTTCGAGGCTGTACACCTACCCGCAGACAGTAAAAGAAGCAATCTTTTCGTGAATTCACTTTTAGAGGATTCATTCAATCAGTGTGTCTGGATTGGAACAGAAGGTGCTTTATTCAAATATTCGCCTTCTAAAAAATTAGTAGAAGAGATAAACTCATTCAAAGACAACTCAATCAAATCGCTCGCCATCGACCAAAACAAGAATCTCTTAGTGGGAACAGACAATGGTTTATATATCTACAATGTATATACAAGCGAAGTACAACATATAGTACATGATTCTCGAAATGAGAAGTCATTAACTAATAATATAATTTGGGATATATTTGTAGATAAGGACAATAATGCATGGTTTGGCACTAACTACGGTATATCTCTATCCCGTTATAATAAAACATTTCGGATTGTTCCAATTTCGGAAATAACAGGTGTCGGAGACGGTAATCACTTCCGTACCATATACAAAGATTCCAAAAATAACTTCTGGCTAGGGGGGACTAATGGGCTAATACTGTCACCTCCTTTAACCGATGAGCCTTCCGGTTCTATCTGGTATAGAATGGGAGATTCTAAACATCCTATCTCCCATAACCGGATAAGACACATATATGAAGACAAGACTCACAACCTTTGGATTGCTTCGGATGGTAGTATCAACCGATACGACTATAATAAAAAACAATTTATTCATTACAATATCATAGACAGTAGCCACTCCTTAAACTCTAACTGGGCATATTATATATTCGAAGACGATTACAATCAGTTGTGGATAGCAACATGCTTAGGAGGAATATTCGTTGTAGATAAACAGAGACTCTTAAACTTCACATCGGGAAATTATATTGCAGACTATAATTACTCTACACGCAATGGACTCTCAGGCGACTTCGTAAATCAAATAGTACCCGACCATAATGGTAATGTGTGGGCACTATTATACAATAATGGTATAAACAAAATAGATCCAAAACTAAAAACGGTAACAAAAATTCCTATCGAGACAGGAACTAATAGCGAAAATCCTAATTATATTATCTGCGACAAGGAAGGGTTTATATGGGTAGGATTCCGGAGTAGATTGGTACAAATAAACCCTGAAAACAACCATTGTCGGTTCATTGAATTTAATTCCTTTGGAAATAGTGAGGTATTAAGTCTCACCGAGGAAGGGCAAAACATATGGATATCAGCTTCAGATGGTGTATGGGTATTGGACAAATACACCCATAACGTCAGGCGTCCCGATATTACAACCAAGTCATACACAAGTAGTTATTTTGACAAAACGAACAACAATATATATTTGGGTGGAAACGACGAGTTTGTCTTAATATCTCCGGACATACTAAATGAAAGTCAAAACAATAGCCCTATTATATTAACTGCACTATATATAAATAATCAGTTATACAAATCAGAACCTAAAGAAAACAGCAACAGTATTCGTTACCTCAATAGTTTAAATCTAAGCTATAAAGAAAACAGTCTAAGTTTCGAATTCTCGGATCTGGTCTATTCGAAACAGGAAAGCAACAAGTATGTATACAGGCTCGAAGGATTGGACAACAACTGGAACATCATAGAACAAACGACAAACCGTATTTCATTTACAAGCCTCGAATACGGGGAGTACCAGCTTATCATAAGCAAGCTAGACGCCTCAGGTGAACCCTCAAATCAGACTTTCACATTTCCCTTCAGCATCAGCCCTCCTTGGTATTACTCCATTTGGGCAAAATGTGTCTATGCTCTTCTTATCTTAGGATTGATAATCTGGATCATAAACTTTTACAGAGTAAAAAATAACCTGAGGATAGAAAGGATAGAAAAGGAAAAAACTCTTGAATTATCCAACCTAAAGATTGACTTTTTCACGAATGTTTCACACGAATTCAAAACACCTCTAAGCCTCATAATAGCACCAATCAGTCGGTTATTGCTAGAAATAAAAGACCCACTGAAAAAGAAGCAACTGGAGGCTATACAACGGAATGCGCTGAAACTAAATTCGCTTATTCGCCAAGTGCTTGATTTTAACCGTACAGACAGCAATACAAATGATAATCTGATCCTCTCAAAAATTGAATTTGTTCAATTCACTAGAAGCCTATTCTCTATATATGAAGACGGCTACAAAGAGAAAGAGCTTACATTTATATTCGATACAAATAAGGAAAAGATCTATATCAACATCGATGTGCTAAAGATAGAATCTGTACTGAACAATTTAATCTCAAACGCATGTAAATATACAAAAGAAGGGGGAACTATCAGACTCAACCTCAACTTAGATGAGAAAAACAAGCATTTGAATATATCCATATCAGACACCGGAGTAGGTATTCCTCCGCAAGACATTCCTTATGTATTTGAACGATTCTATCAATCAGCAAAAACTGCAAGGATAAAGGAAGGAACCGGTATCGGTTTATACTTAGCAAAGACCTATACCGAACAACATGGCGGAACAATATCAATTTCTTCAGAAGAAGATACCGGAACAGAAATTACCATTATACTGCCACATATAGAAGAGAATGAGATAGAAACTAATATCCCGGATAACAGCACTATCAATGGAAATGAGAACAAAGCCCGAGTATTGGTTGTAGAAGACAACCCTGAAATAGCAGAATTCATAAGCCAGACACTCTCTCTAAAATATGATTGCAATATTGCGTACAATGGAAAATCAGGACTGGATATGGCAATCCGATTTAAGCCCAATATAATAGTTTCCGATATCATGATGCCTATTATGGACGGATTAGAAATGAGCAAGCAAATAAGGAAGAATATACCTACATCGACCATCCCTATTATTTTATTAACTGCGAAAGATGATAAAAATACCGAATTAGGGAGTATAAGTCTAAATGTAGAAGCTTTTATAGCCAAACCTTTCGATACCGAAATACTCTTATCACGAATAGAACAGCTATTAAGAAACAAGCAACAAATAGAAGACAAGCTAAGAATTGAAAGCATAACTGAACCTAAGGCTATCGAGGCAACATCTCCGGATGAGAAATTCCTATCTGAGATTACCCGGATCATAGAAGAAAAGGTTGCCGATCCTGATCTTAATGTAAATGCTCTAAGTTCCATATCAGGCATAAGTTCGAAACAAACATACCGAAAAGTAAAACAGCTGACTGGCATGTCGCCCGTAGAATATATAAGATCTATACGTATCAAAAAAGCAGCAATGCTCCTCTCTCAGAATAAATTCTCCATATCCGAAGTCATGTATATGGTGGGATTCTCCAATCATTCTTATTTCACCAAATGCTTCCAAGCTGAATTTGGCAAAACACCTCGCCAATTCACAGACGACCTCAACCTGATACATAATTAATTGATTTTATACCCATTAAAATATAAAATCATATTAGTTAAATCTTTTTCATGTCTAATTTATATTACTATATGTCCAATTTGGTCTATATATAAAATATACTAACACCCTAAATTTGTCATTATTCGCAATTTACTATAACCGTAAAAAGCCATGAAATTATTATTCGTAATACTATGTTGCCTATCGTTTACCTTTTCAGCTTATGCCCAAAAGGTACAAAGCATTCCAACTATCTATATAGATAAGAGTGGGACAATGCGATGGTCTGATACCCAAAAGGAAGCCTCTTTTTACGGGGTAAACTACACATTACCGTTTGCCCATGCTTACCGTGCAATCAATTATATAGGGAAGAGCCATAAAGAGGCTATAGATAAAGATGTATATCATTTTTCCCGTTTAGGCTTCAATGCATACCGTATACATGTATGGGATGTGGAAATTTCGAATGGGGACGGACAGTTGATAGAAAATGAGCATCTCGATCTCCTCGATTATCTTATCGCAAAACTCAGAGAACGTAATATAAGAGTTTTGATTACAACAATGACAAATTTTGGAAATGGCTATCCCGAAAGGAATGAGAATAATGGGGCCTTTTCCTATCTCTACGATAAATGTAAAATACATAGCGATAAAAAAGCCATAAACGCACAGGCAAATTATATTTCTCAGTTTGTAAAACACATGAACCCTTATACACAACAGTCGTATAAGGATGATCCTTATATCGTCGGTTTCGAGATCAACAATGAGCCTTGCCACATGGATACTCCCCAGCAGACAGAAGATTATATAAACAGAATGCTAAGTGCTCTGGAGAAAGCTGGAAATAGTAAGCCTATATTTTATAATGTAAGCCATAATATGCCTCATGTGCAGGCATATTTCAACACAAAGATTCAAGGGACTACTTATCAATGGTATCCGATTGGATTAGTAGCAGGACAAACACGAAAGGGAAATTTTCTTCCATATGTAGATACTTACAATATTCCTTTTGATAATATTAAAGGATTTGACAAAAAAGCAAAAGCTGTTTACGAATACGATCCGGCGGATATTACTTATTCATATATGTATCCTGCTATGACACGCACTTTCCGTTCTCAACGATTTCAGTGGATAACACAATTCGCGTATGACCCCATCGATATAGCTTGGGCCAATACTGAATATCAGACACATTTTCTCAATCTGGCATATACCCCGGGAAAAGCCATCAGCATGAAGATTGCAGCGGAGATTGCTTATAATATTCCAATGAATAGGAAGTATGCAAAATACCCGAACGACACTATTTTCGATGCTTTTCGTGTAAGCTATGAGCAAGATTTAAGCGAAATGAATACACCTGAAAAATTCTTTTACTCTAATAATACAAATTCAGCACCTGTTATGGCCGACAAACTCGAATCGATAGCAGGATGCGGGAACTCTCCTTTAATAAAATATGAAGGTACAGGAGCTTACTTTATAGATAAATTAGAAGACGGATTATGGCGGTTGGAAGTCATGCCGGATGCCATTCAGATAAATGACCCTTTTAGTAAACCTTCTTTAAAGAAAGAGGTTGTTACTATAGCTTGGAACGAATGGAATATGGAAATCAGACTACCCGATTTAGGAGAGAATTTCACGATTGCAACTATCAATAAAGAAAATGCTTCGGATAGGTTATCGAATGGGGCAAGCTTTCTAATAAAACCGGGTGTATATCTTCTGACAAAAAACGGATATACCCCAGTCAAAACATGGAATAGTAATACAAAATGGAATAATATTACTCTAGGCGAATTTGTCGCTCCCGAAGCACATGCTAAAATATTCTCCGTAGTGCATCAGCCTGCGAAAGTGGTTGAAACAAACAAGCCATTAAATATCGAAGCGCAAATAGTAGGGCCTTCGTTTCCCGATTCGGTAATCATTTATACAGATAAAGTATCATTCTGGTCGGCAACAAACCCATATATAAAAATGAAACGTAAAGAGGGATACACCTATCAAGCCCAAATACCAACTGATATGATAACAAGCGGTATTTTCAGATATAATATCATTGTATGTAAAGGCAAACAAAATTATACATTTCCGGGACAAACAGAAGGTAATCCATTGGATTGGGACTATATCCAAAATAAATATTGGGAAAGTAAAGTTGTTGATGAAAATAGTCCTGTGCAACTGATAAAAATAACAAATGAAAACAAAGAGATAGAAACATATGCCATTCCGGAAACATCATATATTCTGAAAAGCATCAAAGAAAATCTAACAGAGTCTAATAGTATGATATTTAACTTTAAAACAAATGATACGGAAGCCCGTTTCTTTTGGCGAAAATATATCAAAGACGATGTAAATACCCGCAAAGATGCCCTGATGGTAGCAAAAATACTTTACTTAAATATCAAAAATGCGATTGATCTGAAGAAGCTGAAGGTTGGCTTTGTTACATCCGATGGATTCACATACACCACTGCACTTAATTTAGACAAAGAAAAACAAATATACGAGGTGAGACTATCCGACCTGATACAGGATAAAACAATATTACTGCCGGCACCTTATCCTACTTTTCTCGAAAGGAGTTTCACTCCGGATACCTCAATCCCTTTCGATGTCTCAAAAATTGAGATAATTCAAATGTCTACAATTGATAATGTATCTGAAAATACAAGCTTCGAACTGGGAAGTATATGGCTTAAATAAATTATGAATAATATTTAACACATATCTAAATCAAAAACACATTGCCGTTGCACTTATCATGTGGAATAGATAATCTTATGGACTAAAGGCTATAATACCATGAAATAACTTAATGTAATGTCCTTAATAAATATAAACATTGTAACTATGAAAAATTGTAATTACTACAAAAAACTAATCTCATTTCGCTATATTCTAGCGTTGGCTTTACTGCTTATGGCTCCTTTAGTGGTAGCTGCCCAGTCAAAAACGGTGACCGGAACCGTAATAGATGAAACCGGAGAGCCAATAATCGGAGCTGTAGTGAAAGTTTCAGAAACAACTTTGGGTACAACAACAGACTTTGATGGTAGATATTCTATAAATCTGCCCGAAGATAAAAACCAACTGGAATACTCTTATTTAGGATACGAAACGCAAATAGTAACTGTTTCATCCGGAAAAACATTTAACATAACACTGCAACCGAAGGAGCAGCTAATGAACGAAGTAATTGTTATTGGCTACGGAACTCAACAAAAGAAAGATTTGACAGGATCTATTACCAGTGTCAGCAGTAAAGATTTCAATCAAGGTTTAATAAATTCACCTGAACAATTGATAAACGGTAAAGTTGCCGGTGTACAAATTGTTTCAAGTAGTGGTTCACCTACATCGGGAAGCACAATTCGTATTCGTGGTGGAGCATCGCTAAATGCCAGCAACGATCCTCTCATCGTTCTTGATGGAGTCCCATTGGAAACAGGTGGTATCAGTGGCAACAGTGGCAACTTTCTGAGCATGATAAATCCGGCTGATATCGAAAACATGACAATACTAAAAGATGCATCTTCTACAGCTATTTATGGGTCAAGAGCATCTAACGGCGTTATTATGATAACTACAAAAAAAGGATCAAAGGGACTGAAGATAGACGTCTCAACCACACATTCTGTACAACAATTAATAAAATATAGCAGTACGCTAAATGCTGATGAATATCGTTCTGTTATAAATTCTATCGGTACTGATGCACAAAAAGCATTATTAGGGAATCAGAATACAACATGGAACGACGAAATATTTCAACTTGCTTATGGTACGGATAATAATGTGAGTGTGTCCACAAGCATTACTAAAAATATGCCTATCCGATTATCAGCAGGATACTATAATCAAAACGGGATACTACAAACAGACAATGCTGAGCGCTTCACCGGTAGCATTACATTGTCTCCATCGCTCTTTAACGATCATTTAAAGATCAATGTAAATGCCAAAGGATCTGTAAATAACAATAGATTTGCCAATACAGGAGCTATTTACAATGCTGCTGCATATAACCCTACAATCGGAGTATATTCAGGCAATAATGATTTCGGAGGTTATAATGAACCTCTCGAGCCATCTAAAGGAACTCCTTCTATTGCCGGACAAGTGGTGAATCCGGTTGGCCTGTTAAAACAATACGACTCGAAAAGTGATGTAAAACGATTTGTCGGAAACTTCGATGCTGATTATAAGTTCCACTTCTTGCCTGAACTAAGAGCACATATGGTTTTAGGCTATGATTATGCCAAGGGAAAAGGTAATATCTCTGTTCCCGCTGAAGCCGCTCAATACTACACAACAGGAGGCCGTAACTATGGATATGGGCCACAGGAAAAGGATAATCAATTATTTACATTCTATTTAAATTATGCAAAAGATCTGAAAGATATAAAAAGTAAAATAGACTTTACTGCCGGATATGATTATCAAAAATGGAAATCCCGTTCTGAATTTTATCAGGAAGTTAATGTGGCCGGAGAAATACAATCGGCCGTAGCTGCTACCGATAACAGGCATACCCTGCTATCTTATTACGGACGCTTGAATTATACATTCGATTCAAGATACTTACTGACTGCGACAGTTCGTCAAGACGGTTCTTCACGATTCTCTAAAGATAACAGATGGAGTACATTCCCTTCTGTCGCTTTAGCTTGGCGCATAAAAGAAGAAAATTTTCTGAAAAATGCAGATGCTTTAAGTAACCTGAAATTACGCCTCAGCTATGGTATTACAGGCCAACAAGATGGGGTAGACGATTATAGTTACATCCCAAGATACACCATAAGTCAGGATGGTGCGCAATATCTTTTCGGAGATAAATACTATTATACTTACCGTCCGGAAGCTTATGTTCCAGACCTGAAATGGGAAAGCACTCAATCGTATAATATCGGCCTGGATTTTGGATTATTCAACAACAAACTTTCGGGCGAAATAGATTATTACACACGTAAAACAAAAGACCTATTAGCCACAGTACCATCTCCGGCAGGAGCCAACTTTGATAAAAATGTGACTACTAACATCGGTAATATGAAGAGTGAAGGCATAGAGCTTACCTTAAATGGTGTTCTTATCGACTCTAAAGACTGGGGATGGAATGTTGCTTATAATATGACATGGCAAAAAATGAAGATTACAAATCTATCATTAGTAAAAGGGGCTAAAACGCCTATAACATATGTAGGAGCTACATCGGGTGGAAATTACCTTCAAATAATGAAAGAAGGGTACACTCCATATACATTCTATCTTTATAAACAAGTATATGACGATAATGGAAAACCAATAGAAGGCAAATACGAGGATCTACACAAAGATGAACTGACCAATTCTGACGACCGCTATGCTGCCGGCTCACCTATACCCGATTTCTTATTCGGTATGAATAGCCAGCTTCGCTACAAAAAATGGTCACTAGGGTTCTCTCTAAGAGCAAGCGTTGGAGCTAAAGTTTTTAACAACAATGCAATGAAACTAGGAGCCTCGGAGGTTCTGTCGTGGAATACGGCACAAATCAATAATCTTTCGAAAAGTTATCTTGAAACAGGCTTTAAGAATCTTCAATACTTATCTGATTATTATTTAGAGAGCGGAGACTTCCTTAAAATGGATAATATTAGTCTAGGATACAACTTCGGTAAGATATCACCTTGGTGCAGTCTGAATATAACAGGCATGGTTCAGAATGCGTTTACTATAACCGGATATTCGGGAGTTGATCCTGAAATATACCAAGGTATAGAGTCATCTTTCTATCCTCGAGCAAGAGTCTATTCTATAAATGTAGGTTTACAATTCTAATTTATAACCAATAAAATCAATAGCAAAATGAAAATCATTCGACATATATTTTTGATGAGTATCCTTTTTACAGGCTTATTTACATCATGTACAGGCGATCTGGATCAATATCCGCATATAGAAGAAACAGGTAAAACTGTATACACCAGTGTAGAAAATTATAAGATGGCACTAGCCAAGTTATATGCTTCTTTTGTTATCTGTGGGCAAGAAAAGGGTGGAGGAAATGCCGATTTTTCAACGAATAAGGGCTATGACTACATGCGCTCATACATAAACCTACAGGAATTACCTACCGATGAAGTGGCATATACATGGTCGGGAACAATATACAATATCTGCCAGCATAAATGGGATGCATCGGACATTTTTGTATCGGACATGTACTATCAAATATACTTCACAATCTCTATTTGTAACGAGTTTTTACGCAATGCAACAGAAGATCGGATATCCGGTTTTTCAGATTCAGAAAAAACGAAGCTACGGTCCTTCCGATCTGAGGCTCGTTTCTTAAGAGCGCTAGCTTATTCGCATGCATTAGATCTATTTGGGAATATACCGTTTGTTACTGAAGCCGATCCTGTAGGTATAAGAGGATTTTTCCCTCCTCAATATTCACAAAAACAGGTGTTTGATTTCCTTATTTCAGAATTGTCTGCACTCGAAATTGAACTACCGGAATCATCACAGGCTGAATACGGGCGCGTGAGTAAAGCAGCAGCAAATTCATTATTGGCAAGACTTTATCTCAATGCAGAAGTATATACAGACAAATCTTATTATACGGAATGTATAGATGCCTGCAATAAAATCATCAGCAATCCATTTACATTGGAAAATAATTATCCACTATTATTTAATGCAGATAATCATCTAAGAACAAATGAAATTATATTTGCCTTCTCTATCGATGCCACGCATACAGTGAGCTGGGGCGCAACTTCATATCTTATCTGTGCAGCAGTTTCAAGTTCAAACAAAGAACAGAATCCGGCTGATTACGGAGTGGAAAGCGGATGGACTTCATTCAGGGCAAAAGGTGCTCTAACTTCCAAATTTGATGATGGAGACAAAAGAGCCATGTTCTTCAAAAAAGGGCAATCTCAGTATGTTACAACGATGAAAGATGCATTCACAGGTTACCTTTTCGAGAAATGGACTAACCTCACAGATGATGGTAAGGCAGCATCAAACACCGCAGCCGACGGAGCCTCAACCGATTTTCCATTGTTTCGTCTATCCGAAATATACCTGATGTATGCAGAAGCTGTCTTGAGAGGAGGAACCGATTCGAAAGGAAATGCCTCCGCAAATGCTCTCAATTACGTAAACAAGGTACGCCAGCGCGCTTATGGTAACAATTCGGGAGATATAAATGCAGGACAATTAACTCTGAACTTCATTTTGGATGAACGGGCCAGAGAACTACATCTGGAATGTACACGCCGCACAGACCTTATCCGCTTTGATAAATTTACATCAGGCGATTACCTATGGGAATTTAAAGGTGGTGTAGCAGAAGGTAAAGCTATTGACACAAAATACAATTTGTACCCGATACCCGAAACAGACCTGAGTGCAAACTCCAATATGAAGCAAAATACCGGATATTAACCTAAATAACTAAAAATATAAACCTAAAAAGTGTATCGCAAACAGTATATTTGTGATACACTCTTTTTCTAAATCGATAGGCATGAGAAAATTAGTAATGATATTTTTAGCTGTCATCTATTTTACTACCCTTTGGGGACAAACTTCCAAACAGGAAATATTTGATACCCCTGAAAAAACAGGAGGGGTTCAGTATGCTTACCCCGTACACGACATCAAGCCTTATACAGCTCCGCCAAAAGATTATAACCCTTTCTATATAAGTCACTACAGCCGCCATGGTTCCCGCTATCTGGTCAATGACTCTGATTACAAATGGATACTCGATGTATTCGAGGAGGCATATACGGCAAAGTCACTTACTCCTCTTGGTGAAGATGTATATTCTCGTCTACAAAAAGTATGGAATCAAGTTGAAGGGCATGGAGGAGACCTGTCCCCTCTGGGGGTGGATCAGATGCGAGGCATTGCAGAACGTATGTACACTAACTACCCAGATATCTTTAGTAACGGAATATCCATTTCTGCCAGATCAACATTGGTTGTGCGCTGCGTACTCAGTATGGACGCCTTTTGTGAAAGACTTAAAGAATTAAACACTTCTCTTAATATAACTCGGGAAGCCAGTAATAAACACATGAATTATCTCTGTCACGACACGAAAGAGTCACAAGAATTCAAATCTTCGAAAGGTCCTTGGCGAGAAGAATACCGCAAATTTGTAAACAAACATGTACACCCTGACCGTATTATAAACACACTCTTTTCCGATAGCACATATATTCTAAAAAGGATAAACCCTGAGTCTACAATGCAAGCCCTATTCAGAGTAGCCAGCAATATGCAGAATATAAGCAGCAGCGTTTCTTTTTATGATTTATTCGATAAGGAAGAATTATTCGATCTCTGGCAATGCAGTAATTACTCTTTATATACCTGCGGTGGTAATGCAGCTTCTAATAAAGGACTAATGATGAACGATGCCAAGCCTCTATTAAAAAACATTATAAACTCAGCAAATGAGACTATCGTATCGAAAAATAAAAGCGCAACTCTACGCTTCGGTCACGATGGCAATATTACCCCCTTGGCATCCCTCCTACATCTTGAAGGATGCTATGCGAGCGTTTCTGATCCTACAGACTATTACAAGGTATGGAGTGATTTTAAAGTGGCTCCGATGGCCGGGAATGTACAGATAATATTTTATCGTCATAAAAAAACAGATGACATTATTGTCAAGTTTATGCTTAACGAGAACGAAACCCTTATACCTCCTGTAAAAAGCGATATTCTCCCCTATTATAAATGGAAAGATATCGAAAACTTCTATAATTCTATCTTATAAATATTTAAATGGATGATATATTTAGGTGGCACGATGAAAAATAAATACAATTATCTGTATATAAACTGAATAATAGATTTATATGCCGATAAAAAGGTTACAATAGAAAAACAGCTAAAAATCTGTTACCTTTGTCACCTTTTAACAAAAATAAGATTGAAAATCAGCTGATTGATAATATACTAAAATATAAATATGAAAAAGACTCTCTTATTTATTTTTGTCTGGAGCATAGCTATATACACACATGGACAGAAAATTCGTGAAAAAGTAACACTTGAAAAAAATTGGAAATTTAGCAAAGGAGATTTTCCGGATGCAATGCAAATAGACTTTTCGGATAAATCATGGGAGACTGTAACGGTTCCTCACGATTGGGCAATCTATGGACCTTTCGACCGCAAACATGATTTACAAGAAGTAGCCGTTACTCAAAATGGTGAAACTGTAGCCACAGTGAAAACAGGACGTACCGGGGGACTGCCATATGTAGGAACAGGATGGTACAGAAACAAATTTGATGCGGTTAATTTCGAAAAAGAAAAAAAACGTGTAACCCTCTTATTTGATGGAGCCATGAGCGAAGCTCGAGTATACGTAAACGGAAAAGAAGCCTGTTTTTGGCCTTTCGGCTATAATTCATTCCATTGTGATGTTACAGATTTGATCAATAAAGACGGAAAAAATAATACACTAGCCGTTCGTCTTGAAAACCGCCCTCAATCGTCACGCTGGTATCCGGGAGCAGGTTTGTATAGGAATGTACATGTTATAATTACAGAGGATGTACATGTTCCTGTCTGGGGAACTTACCTTACAACACCTTTTGTCTCGCAAGAATATGCTGCGGTAAAACTCAGAACCGAGATAGAAAACTCGGATAATGCAGATATAAGAATTGTTACCGAAATTAAAGATCCTGAAGGTAACGTAGTTGCAACGAAAGACAATACATTAAAAATCAACCATAACAAACCTTTTGAGCAAAACTTTATAGTCGAAAAGCCTCAGTTATGGTCACCCGAAACACCTTTTTTGTACAATGCTGTTTCTAAAATATATTTAGGAAACAAGCAAATAGATGAATATACTACCCGTTTCGGAATCAGGGATATAAAACTGATAGCAGAAAAAGGGTTCTTTCTGAATGGTAAGAAACGTAAGTTTCAAGGAGTCTGCAATCATCATGATTTAGGCCCTTTAGGTGCAGCCATCAACATTGCCGCATTGCGCCGCCAACTGACTATACTTAAGGATATGGGATGTGATGCCATTCGGACGGCTCACAATATGCCTGCGCCGGAATTGGTCGCACTGTGTGACGAAATGGGATTTATGATGATGATAGAACCTTTCGATGAATGGGACATTGCTAAATGCCTGAATGGTTATCATCGTTACTTCAACGAATGGGCTGAAAAAGATATGGTAAATATGCTACGCAACTATCGCAACAATGCGAGTGTAGTGATGTGGAGTATTGGCAATGAGGTTCCTACCCAATGTAGCCCGGAGGGTTATAAAGTGGCATCATTCCTGCAAAACATTTGCCACCGTGAAGATCCTACACGCCCTGTCACCTGCGGTATGGATCAGGTTACTTGCGTGTTGAATAATGGATTTGCTGCTATGTTGGATGTTCCGGGCTTCAATTACAGGGCACATCGCTATCTGGAAGCGTACGGAAAGCTACCTCAGAATCTGGTTCTAGGTACGGAAACATCTTCCACTGTCAGTTCACGGGGAGTATATAAATTCCCCGTAGAGAAAAAACCTGATGCTCTATACAAAGATCATCAATCATCTTCTTACGATATGGAGTATTGCTACTGGTCAAACCTTCCTGACGATGATTTTGCCTTAGCCGATGATCACGACTGGACTATGGGACAGTTCGTATGGACAGGATTCGATTACCTGGGTGAACCTTCGCCTTACGATACCGATGCATGGCCAAATCATAGCTCTATGTTCGGTATTATAGACTTGGCGAGTATCCCTAAAGACAGGTATTATCTATACCGGAGTTTGTGGAATAAAAATGAAAACACACTTCATATTCTTCCTCACTGGAACTGGAAAGGACGTGAAGGGCAAAAAACACCTGTATTCGTTTATACGAATTATCCTACTGCCGAGCTTTTTATTAATGGGAAAAGCTATGGCAAGCAAAGCAAGAATAAGTCTACCCTACAAAACCGTTATCGGTTGATGTGGATGGATGCTATTTACGAACCAGGCGAAGTGAAGGTAATAGCATATGACCAAAATGGAAATAAAGCGGATGAGAAGACTATCCGTACAGCAGGAAAGCCTCACCATATAGAACTGGTAGCCGACAGAAATAATATATCTGCCGACGGTAAAGACCTTTCATACATCAATGTAAGAATAGTAGACAAAGATGGTAACCTATGTCCGGACGATCAGCGCCTGATTACTTTCTCTGTAAGCGGTAATGGAAAATACAAAGCTTCCGCTAATGGAGATCCTACCTCTTTAGATCTGTTTCATCTGCCTAAGATGCCTGTATTTAATGGACAACTGACATCAATAGTCCAGGCTGGTGAAACGCAAGGCAAGCTTATCTTCGAAGCTAAAGCCAAGGGTGTGAAGTCGGCCCAAATAGAAATAATAGTCAAATAATAAAGCCTTAACAAAAATGGAGAGAGTAAGATTACTCTCTCCATTATACTATATGTAAACATCTTTATATTAGTGTGATGCTATCTCAGATATACATTCGTCTACAGTCAGAAGTTTCTGTTCTCCGGTAACCATATTCTTGAGCATTATCTTATCTTCGGCCATCTCATTCTCTCCGATAATAGCTACATAAGGGATCTTGTTTGCATCGGCATAAGACATTTGCTTTTTCATTTTGGCAGCTTCTGGATATATTTCAGTAGATATGCCTGCCCTACGCACCTTGGTTATCAAAGGCAGGATATACTCTTCTTCCTTTTCACCGAAGTTTACAAACAAGACTTGAGTGTTTTGTCTGGAGTCCTTCGGATATAGATCAAGCTGATTCAACACATCGAAAATACGATCAGCACCGAATGAAAAACCAACACCCGAAACCCCCGGTAATCCGAAAATACCTGTAAGGTTATCGTAGCGTCCTCCACCGGTTATACTCCCTATTTGGACATCCAAAGCTTTCACTTCTATGATTGCACCTGTATAATAATTCAACCCACGAGCAAGAGTCAGATCCAATTCCAATTGAGAACGTATACCGATAATTTGCAGTTTGTTTAATATAAATTCTAACTCCTCTACACCTTTTATTCCTGTAGCAGAAGCTTGAAGAACAGATTTAAGAGTATCCAGTTTCTCCTGATTATTTCCTTCTAGCAATATAATGGGTTGCAGTTGCTCTATTGCCTTTTGAGGAATGCCTTTCGAGGCTAATTCTTCATTTACTTTCTCCAAGCCAATTTTATCAAGCTTGTCTATAGCCACGGTTATATCGGTTATTTTATCCGATTCGCCTATTATCTCAGCGATACCGGAAAGAATCTTCCTGTTATTCAGCTTGATGCCTACACGAATCCCAAACCGATTGAATACCTCATCTATAATCTGAATAAGTTCTACTTCATTGATAAGCGAATCGGACCCGATAATATCGGCATCGCATTGAAAGAACTCTCGATAACGCCCTTTTTGAGGACGGTCGGCACGCCATACCGGCTGTATTTGATAGCGGCGAAAAGGAAAGGTAATCTCATTGCGGTGCATCACCACATAGCGAGCAAAAGGAACAGTAAGGTCGTAACGAAGTCCTTTTTCACTGATTTGAGTAGCCAGGCGATTGGTATTCCGTTCTAATAATGCTTCATCAGAAATCCCTTTTAAATAATCCCCGGAATTTAATATTTTGAACAGCAGCTTATCTCCTTCTTCACCATACTTTCCCATCAGAGTAGATAGATTCTCCATTGCAGGAGTTTCGATCTGTCTGAAACCATATAGTTTAAATACTTCACGAATAGTATCGAAAATATAATTGCGCTTCGCCATTTCTTCGGGCGAAAAATCTCTTGTTCCTTTTGGAATAGACGGTTGTGACATAAGCTTTATTATTCAAATGAATTACTGAGATGCAAAGGTAAGATTTTTACATTAAATGAAAAGGAGGTCACTACCCTATTTATACTTTTGGTCAGTATACTGATATCGTTATTTCGTCTATTACTTAAAGATTTTCTATAAATGACATGTCGAAAAGATAGACCTAAGATTAGCCTGCTGTCCCTACTGAGTAAATACTAATCTCAGTACCTTCACATTTGAGTATCTCTTTGGCACAAGACTCTAATGTAGAACCGGTAGTAATCACATCGTCAACTAATAAAACATGCTTACCTGCAAAAGCTTCGTTATTGGTAAGATCAAAAATATCTTCCACATTCTTCCATCTATCGAACCGTGCATTCTTTGTCTGAGACCTATTATTCACTTTTCGAATAAGCGTGCGATTGTCTATAGAAACACCTGTAACACTGGATATTCCTTTACATATCTCCAACGACTGATTATACCCTCTATCTTTCTCTCTTTTGGGATGTAAGGGTACAGGTACAAGAAGATCTATATCTGCAATAAATTGACTGCCCTTCATATTCTCTCCACAAAGTTCGCCTATAAAATATGCTATTCTAGGATTCCGTTTATATTTTAATTCATGAATAATACTTTGTATGCTTCCTCCTTTTACAAAATAAGCATAGGCTGCAACATGTCGAAATGGAATCCGCCCAGCAAAGAACTGCTCTAAACGGTTATCAGCTTGAAGATGAAAATTTGTTTTGGGCAACAAGAGTAGACAATCAGTACAAATATGTTGCTCCCCTTCAGTTAATCTGTTATTACAGACTACACACAGGTCAGGAAAAAACAGATTGAGAAAATTATGAACTATAGTCTTCATAATCGCCGCCGAGCAATTTGTTTACACATTTAATAGCTAATTCCATAGAAAATCCTCTACCCAAAGCAAAACGGATTAATTTCGTCTTCTTTTCATATTCAGTGTTTGCTTTTACCGACCTTGCTTTTACTGATAAAATGTGCATCAACTGCTTTTCAAATTCATCTCCCGACAGTTCTTCTAATAAAGGAAGATAAACAGATTCCGGTATATTTCTTTTTCTTAGCTCATAAATGATCTTCGTTCTACCCCATTTATTGAATTTCAATTTGTCGTTTATAAAACTCCTGCTAAAACGTTCATCACTAAGGAAACGCTCTTTTCTCAATCTCTCAATAATACGCCTCACAGCATCGTCCGATAATTCCCATGCGAGTAGTTTTTTACGCACATCAAATTCACATCGTTCCGCTTTAGAACAATAGGCAGCAATACGATTAAGAGCTTGTGGTTCAGAAAGTTTCATTTGCTATACTTTAGTTCTGCCCTGACCATTCTGTCGTTTTTACTTAAGTCCTGAAATAGTGCGACATTGACAAATCCTTTGGCCTCTAACATAGCAACTGTTTCTTGACCTTTGGCTTGATTAATTTCAAAATATAACTTGCCTTTCGGATTCAATAAACCGAGAGCAATATCTGCTATACGATTGTAAAATAAGAGAGCATCTGTGTCTGGAACAAACAGGGCCTTATGAGGCTCGTAGTCTAATACATTTTGTTCCATCAAGCCTTTCTCACTCTCCAACACATAAGGTGGATTACTCACAATAATATCGTATCTACTTCCCATAGGAACTTCAGCTAATACATCTATCCTTTCGAAAGAGATATCTACAGTATTTTTTTTAGCATTTAGTACTGCTACATCTATAGATGTTGAAGATATATCCCATGCCGAAACATGTGCCGCATTCAACTGTTTAGCCAACGCAATGGCAATTGCGCCGCTACCGGTACCAATATCCAACACATTTAATCCAGGCCCTTTGTTTTCTCTTAGTATAAGCTCAACCAGCTCTTCTGTTTCTGGACGAGGTATCAACACATTGTGATTCACAAAAAAAGGAAGGCCGAAGAACTCTGTTTCTTCTAATATATATTGTATGGGTTCATACACTTTGAGTCTTTCTAAGATAGACTTTAACCTAGCCTGTTGTTCTTCTGAGAATTCTATATTATTAATAGACGCCTGTGGATAAGATTTTTCGGTAAAATACTCTATTATAATACGCGTAAATCCCGAAATTTCACTTTCGGGATAATACGCGTCTAATGATTCTTTTATATGTGTAATCGCTTTCCGCATTACTTGCTTTCGTCAATTTCTTCGTCATACTTTTGGAAAAGAAAATCATTGTACGGATAACGCTCTATGTGAATAGCTTTAACCCGACTATATACCTTTTCTTTCAGCTCCTCTATATTCACTTTATTTTTCGCAGAAATAAATATACAATCATTATGTAGTTTATTCATCCATGATCTTTCTAATTCCTCCAAGGATATATTTTCCCTTGTAGCAGGAGTCAGATCATCCTCATCCTTTGGTTTGTATGTAAAAGCATCGATCTTATTGAATACCAGCATTGTCGGCTTTTCCTCTTTATCTATTTCCAACAATGTCTTATTTACAACCTCTATTTGTTCTTCGAAATTAGGATGGGAGATATCTACTACATGAACCAATAAGTCTGCTTCCCGTACTTCATCTAGAGTCGATTTAAAGGACTCTACTAAATGAGTCGGCAGCTTACGGATAAACCCTACGGTATCTGACAGCAGAAAAGGGAGATTATCTATAATCACTTTACGCACAGTAGTATCTAAAGTAGCGAAGAGCTTATTTTCCGCAAAAACCTCCGATTTGCTCAACAAGTTCATTAAAGTAGATTTACCTACATTTGTATATCCAACAAGGGCCACACGTACCATCTTACCTCTATTCTTACGTTGCGAAGCCATCTGTCGGTCTATTCCCTTTAGATCTTCTTTTAACTTTGTGATTTTATCGAGGATAATACGGCGGTCTGTTTCGAGCTGAGTTTCCCCCACTCCACGCATCATTGCTCCTCCCCCTCGTTGACGGTCTAAGTGAGTCCACATACGGGTCAATCGCGGCAATAAATATTGGTATTGAGCCAACTCAACTTGAGTTTTTGCATATGCGGTCTGTGCTCGCATAGCAAAAATATCAAGTATAAGACTGGTACGGTCAAGTATCTTAACCTGTAACTCCTTCTCTATATTACGTATTTGTTTAGGAGATAACTCATCGTCAAAAATAACAACTCCTATCTCATAGTCTTCAATATATTGTTTTATCTCTTGCAGTTTCCCTGTACCTACGAAGGTAACAGGATTAGAATGTTCGAGTTTTTGGGTGAAATTTTTCACGGGAATAATACCTGCTGTTTCGGCAAGAAAAGCAAGCTCGTCAAGGTATTCTTTCACCTTTTCTTCGGTCTGCTCCTGTGTAATAATACCCACAAGAACAGCTTGTTCATTTTTTGATTCTGATATTATAAAGTCTTTCATATAAGTCTTTTGAAAATAAGCGAAGTAATAAATACAAAGATTTACGACAAAGCATTAAAGTTAAAAATAATTCGGAATAAGGTAATCTATTATACCTATAAAAAGAAACGGAATACCCATCTACTCTTACTCCGGTAAGTCTTATTTAATTATTTATCCCCTGATATAGATAAACTAAACGCAATGCCCTCCATGCGAATAATCGCAGAAATAAAAAAGAGCCTGTTTTGCGAACAGACTCTTCTATATTTTTTCCGTGCAACGGACAGATAAAGAAATTAAGCTTGCTTAACAACTCTTTTTTCTTTGATTCTGGCTTTTTTACCTGTAAGACCACGAAGGTAATACAATTTAGCACGACGAACTTTACCCACTTTGTTTACAGTAATACTGTCAATAAATGGTGATTCGAGAGGGAAGATTCTTTCTACGCCTACGTTATCTGACATCTTACGAACAGTGAAACGTTTCTTTTCGCCATGTCCTGCGATTTTGATAACCACACCACGATACTGCTGAACACGCTCTTTGTTACCTTCTTTAATACGGTAAGCAACAGTCACTGTGTCCCCGCTTTTAAATTTAGGATGCTCTTTTCCTGTGGCAAATGCTGCTTCTGCAACTTTAACTAAGTCCATGATTTCTATATGGTTTTATTGTTTAAATACGCAATATACACGAGTCTCTCCCGTCAGAGATTACGCAAAGCGGATGCAAAGATAAAAATATTTTCGAAAACAACAAGTATATTAACTACTCTATTTTAAACTGTTATCCTACTTAAAATACATATGACAACCCTAAACCATATTGATTTCTATCCAAATTCGGCACTATTGCTAATTGCTTCTTTACTCCGTTCACATTTGGATACAAAATATTATTAATTAATGGAAGTAAAAAATAACTTATTTCTACACTCAGAATGCCAATACCAGCACCCATAAAGACATCACTAACCCAATGTCGCTTATTCAAAACCCGTAATATTCCGGTAGCCGAAGATACTAAATACCCACTAAAAGCAATATAAGGAGAAAAACTAATATACTCTCGGAATAAAATATGTGCCCCAACAAAACTTGTTGCAGTATGCCCGGAAGGAAATGAGTTAGAAGAAGAACCATCCGGCCTCAAAACATTAGTTGTATTTTTTAGAATATTTACTGTTCCTGCCATAATAAGATGAGATGTCAACATAATAAGGGTCACATCTTTCAAATCATTCTGCCCCTTTATATCTAAAAAATTGAGCCCATAGACTGAAGCGGCAGGCAAAAATTGGAGATAGTTATCATAAGTCATTGGATGAGAAAAATGTTCTGTCACTTCATAATTAGTACTTTTATCCAACTCTTTCATCAAGTGATTTTCCTGTGATAAAATTCCATATGTAATAAAGCCAACTGGTGCAATCCATCTCGGATAATCAGAAGATACTCTCTTTCTAAAGAATTCTAAATCAGCCATCTGACGTTCACTTTGTACATATCCAAAATCGTTTATCTTAGGAAAAGATGTTGGACTCTCCACTTTATGAAGAAAGATATCATGTAAAGATATGCTATCTTGAGAAAAACAACTTTTAGACGAAATTACATTTACACAACTATCATTCTGTGCATTCAAACACAATATAAAATTCTGAATGAATAACATAGCGACAAAAAACATAATTCTATTTTTAGAGAATCTCATAATACAGCTTATTTGAAGTTACAAGGAAAAATCAGATATTATTTAAACGTAAGATTATATTTATTTATTCTTTAAACAAAAGAAAGTTAGCCAAACATATTTTTCTTTTATTAATCTTTTATCACATGTTAATCT
>NZ_JAEPKU010000041.1 GCF_016652235.1 Dysgonomonas sp. Marseille-P4677 | reverse complement strand
GGATTTAATATACTTGGAGGATTGAATTTTAAGTTCTAGAAAATAAAATAAGATATAAAGTAAAGACTTTTGGAGCATTGACTCTGAAAGACTTTTTTCTTTAATCTTTATTTGTATCTTTAGCTAAACAGATAATTCTAATTTAAGTGTTATTCTATGGATAAAGTAAGATGGGGGATAATTGGAGTCGGTAATGTTTGTGAAAAGAAAAGTGGTCCGGCTTTTTATAAAATAGATCATTCCGAGTTGGTCGCAGTGATGCGCAGGGATGTAACTAAAGTAAAAGATTTTGCGACTCGTCATAAGGTTCAGAAATATTATACAGATGCAGATCAGCTTATAAATGATTCTGATGTAGATATAGTTTATGTAGCTACACCTCCCGACTCGCATAAAGAATATGCTATTCGTACATTGAAAGCAGGCAAACCTGTTTATGTAGAGAAGCCTATGGCCATGAATTATGCAGAATGCTTGCAAATGGTGAAAGTGGCAGAAGAGACGAGTCAGCGACTATTTGTGGCTCATTACCGTCGGGCATTACCTTACTTTCTCAAAGTGAAGGAATTGTTGGATAGCAATATAATAGGAAAGATATTAGCTGTAGATGTGAAATACTTCCGTCCTGCAAACATTTCGGATATGGATATCCATAAGCAGTCCTGGAGATTGAAAAAGGATATTGCAGGTGATGGATACTTTTTTGATTTGGCTCCTCATACACTGGATATTCTTGATTTTCTTTTGGGTGAAATAGATGAAGCTAAGGGGTATACTCAAAATCAGGGAGGCTATTACTCTGTTTCGGATACAATATCTGCAATTATGAACTTTGAGTCCGGTGTTACGGGTACCGGGCAGTGGTGTTTTGTTTCTTCACAACAGGCAAGGCAAGATACAATTGTTATTCAAGGGCTAGAGGGCTATATTCGGTTCAATACATTCGACTTTCGCCCCATATCACTTATCACTTCCAGAGGTACAGAGTTGTTCCAACCTGAGCAGCCCGAACATATCCAGCAACCACTTATTCAAACTATAGTTGATCAATTACGAGGTGTAGGGATTTGTCCTTCAACAGGAATTTCGGGAGCAAGAACTTCTAAGGTAATGGATATGATTACAGGTATTATATAAGGGATAAATTACCTTAGTCGGTTCTTTTCGAATATAATTCTTGACGAGAGCCAATATATAAATATGCTTAGCATACATAAACCTGATGCTATCAGGTATAGCGTTTCGAAAGAGGCATATCCTGTGATGAAACCGCCCAACAGCATTCCTATCGCTAGACCGAGGTCGAAGCCTATCAGATAAGTAGAATTGGCTGTTCCCCTTTGGTTGTTTTCGGCAAGATTGATGTATAGTGTCTGCAAGGCTGGAAACATCATACCGAATCCAATTCCAATAAATAAACCGGAGATACAGAAGGCATAGATGTTATGTACTGTGGCAAAGGCAAAGAATGCGATAGTTACAATAGCCATGGCCGATACATTTACCTGATGTATTTTACCTCTGTCTACAAGTTTTCCGGCAAAAACACGTGAGGCGATAATCCCCCCTGCCCAAAAAAGGAAGAAAATCCCGGCATTGGGTATATTTATCTGTTTACCGTATTGAGCCACAAAAGGGCCTATCGTACCCCAAGCAAAGCATGGTAGTAGTTGATTTAAGAATATAGGCCATCCCTTAACCAAAAAGAATCGGTCTAAGGATAGTTTTTGTCTCTCCACACTTGGTCGCTGGGGCGCTTTTATCAGAGAAACGGCTATAATACCCAGTGCTCCCATAGTAATGGCACACCAGAGTAAAATCTGGAATCCATAACTATTGTATATATGGATGGCTATAAAAGGTCCTATTGCCATAGCCACATTCATAAATGTGCCATAATATCCGATACCTTCGGCACGCCGCTCGGTAGGTACAACGTCTATTGCGAGCGTACTGGATGAAACTGTAGATAAGCCCCAGGTAATACCATGTAAGAAACGTACTATGATGAAAAGTAAAATGGTCGTAGCCCAAAAATACCCTAAGAATATTAGTACATAACAAGAAAAGGCCAGCAATAATACTTTCTTACGGGAATACAAATCGACGATATATCCTGAGAATGGCCGTACAAACATTAATGCAATGGCATATGATGCCAGTACAATTCCTGTTTTTGACTGTGCAACACCCATTTGCTCTGTAATATAAAGCGGAATGGATGGCATTAGTAGATTGAAAGAGCAAGCCATTAAAAAGTTTGCAAGGCAAACATTCAGGTAACTTAATGACCAAAGTTTTGGTTTAGACGTGAACTCCATTGTACTTTATTTCTAAACATAGAATCAAACAATTCATGAGTCATTATTGAACTCTTATTTAAAAGGGCTTAAAGACTCAAGATGCCTGTCTATTTCTCCTATTTTATCTGTCCAATATTTAATAGCTGTATTCTTATCTAATTTCCTTTTCTTATAATCTTTATATAGATTTTGAGGTAGAGAACCAGCTACTTTCTGGAAGTTTCTTTGATAAAACACTTCAAATTCAGCTTTTGTTTCAGGAAGTTCTATTGTGTTCCATAGACGGAAATGTTCAATATAGTTTCTTTTTGTATTTTCCAACTGACTTAATATTTGCTCCTTGTTTTTCGGTATATATCCAGGGCCGGAACAACCGCAAGAATGGAACGTTATTCCGACACTATGTAAATCTTTTAGGTGGCTCCATTCCTTAATGTCATCTGTTCGAGGTGCTTTAAAATCTAAACCCATATCTGCCATTAGTCCTTCACATTGCGGACATTTAGCCTCTACAGATTCTTTTTTGGAATGATTGATATCTCTCAAAAGTCTGCGCCGGAACATCTTTCTGCATTCAAAACAAACATAGTGAGGTTTATATATCGAAAAAGCGTATCTACACATAATATTAAAAAAGTTTAGCAGGTCGTGTCAGTTTTTTTGTAAAAAAGGTAACAAAAGTAACAAGTTTTTATAATTTATTTTTTGCCCTTTTTGTATAAGATAAAAGTGTCCTTATATAGATAATTATTTCCGAAAATATATAATGTCGAAAACTCGTTTTACATCAACTCGCTAAGTTCCATCCACCGCATGGTTTTTTCTTCTATTTGTTCGATCAGTTCACTTATCCGGTTCGATTTAGATAATAATTCATCGTTTGAAAGAGTACCACTCGAAAGTTCGTTCTCCAGCTTCGCTTTCTCTTCTTCCAGTTGTGGGATTAAAACGTCCAGTTCCTCAAACTCACGCTTGTCTTTGAATGAAAGTTTTTTCTTTTCTTCTGTTTTTGGAGAAGTATTTTGAGGCCTTTCTTCTTTAGGTTTCGCAGCAAGTTCTTTTTCCTTTTCTAAAACTTCCTGAATTTCTTTCCATTCTCTGTATTCGGTGTAATTACCAGGAAAATCTTTTATTTTGGCATTCCCCTGAAATGCCATTAAATGGTCTACAACCTTATCCATAAAGTAACGGTCGTGCGATACGACAATGACACAACCTTTGAATTGTTGCAGATATTCTTCCAATATATTAAGAGTAACAATATCAAGATCGTTAGTAGGTTCGTCTAATACAAGAAAATTAGGATTGGTAATCAATACCGTGCACAGATATAGACGGCGTTTTTCACCACCCGATAGTTTGTAGACAAAGTTATGTTGTTTCTCAGGTGGAAAGAGGAAATGTTGTAGAAATTGAGAAGCCGTTAATCTGCTCCCATTTCCAAGATCAATCACCTCAGCAATATTTTGTATTACATCGATGACTTTCATCTGATCGTCAAATTTCAACCCATCCTGACTATAATAACCGAATTTCACTGTTTCACCAATATCGAAGCTTCCCTTATCGGGAGCAACTTCACCCATTAGCATCTTTATAAAGGTGGATTTACCAGTTCCGTTATTTCCTACAATACCCAGTTTTTCGTAACGCGCAAATACGTAATTGAAATCCTCTACAATCTTGATATCACCAAAGGCCTTGTAGACATGTTGTGCTTCAAATATTTTATTACCGATATATGAGCCTTTCATTTGTAATTGTACGTTGCCCGCATCACGTACTTGTTGAGCTTTCTTCTCCAGATCATAAAAAGCATCAATACGGGATTTTGCTTTCGTACCCCGAGCCTGTGGTTGACGGCGCATCCATTCCAATTCTTTACGCATGAGGTTGTTTGCTCGGTCTATTTCCGAATTTTGAGCACTGATGCGTTCATCTCTTTTTTCAAGATAGTATGAATAGTTCCCTTTATATTGATAGAGTTGTTTTTGATCGATTTCAATAATTTCATTACATACACGATCAAGAAAATAACGGTCATGAGTCACCATCAACAAGCTTAATCGCGAACGTTGTAGATACTCTTCAAGCCACTCCACCATATTGAGATCAAGATGATTGGTAGGCTCGTCCAGAATGATAAGGTCAGGTTCGGTAATAAGTACATTTGCCAAAGCGACCCGTTTGAGTTGGCCTCCTGATAATTCAGAGATTTTTTGCTCGAAATCGGTGATTTTTAACTGAGCTAGAATCTGTTTTGCCCGATGTTCATAATCCCATGCTTGCAATATATCCATCTTTTGGAGGATAACATCAAGGTTAGAATGGTCGCTCGAATTCATAGCCTTTTCGTATTCTGCAATCAGGTCAGTGACTTCGTTTCCGGAATGAAAGCAGGCTTGTAATACGGTCAGATTTTCGGGATATATAGGATCCTGTTCCAGATAAGCAATACGGAGGTCGCGGCGGAAAACGACAGAGCCGCTGTCGTACGATTCCTTACCAACCAATATATTTAATAAAGTAGTTTTTCCCGATCCGTTTTTAGCAATTAGCCCTATACGTTCCCCTTCGGCTATACCAAAAGATATTTCGTTAAATAGGACCAGATCGCCAAAGCTTTTCGAGAGTCCGTCTACCTGTAAGAATGATGCCATAATAAATATTTTTGCAAAGATAAGTAAAAAGAGAGAGTTTATTGTCTATAAAATTTACTCTAAAGACATCTATTTATTTTCTTAATATCTATTAATCGGTTAGAAACACATATATATCATTTTTAGGTTATTCAAGTACAAAAAAAATACAGAAACATATAAAAAATATTATATTTGCTAAATAAACTTAACACAGATACATGAACACACTAATTTCTATTTCTTTTTTCGAGATTTTCCAATATTGGGATACAATCACGCAATATATAAATCCTTTGACTGTAATTGTTTGGGCGGTAATCGGCGGAATCATGGGATTCTTTATGGTCTTGATTGTCGAGCTTATTTTACGGAAGAAAATATTAGTACACCGTCGTCATTGGGTTTTGAAATGGCTTTCGTATATATACATGGTGTTCTTTCCTCTTTTTACCGGATTCTGTTTCATCCAATGGTTTGCGTTACATGGCTTTGAAAAAGAGATTGTTAAGAATATTCCCACCTATCTGGGAGATGCTAATTCTACTTTTAATAAATATCTTAAAGAAGAAGTGGAAAGAATCATAGATGAAAAACATATGCAACTTACAGGGCATGAGTTTATTGATAAAACTGCGTCATATGTAGGACAAACCGGTAGGGTTTTACTCTCCGGTATACAGATGCCAGACAGTAGTATAACTGCAAAAGCTTCGACTTATCTGATGAGTAGATTGATTGAAACTGATTTAGTCAAAGATCAGGTTGTGAGATATGTGGAGGATGCTCTTGGCGAAAAAGTTCTAAAAGATAAAGAATTGACAAATGAACTACTGAATGTGAAAATAGATAATATATTGACTGACGGGATATTGAATACTATTATAGAAAAGAAAGTACGAAGCATCTTCGGAGGCTTCAAGATGAATGTACTCTTTATATTTCTATTGGGGATGATGATACCAGTAGCTGAAATAATTCTGGCTCATTATTTGGAAAAGAAGAGGTTGGCTACGTCTTCATCGGTTAATACAACAGGCCTAATTGACTGAATGTGCTTGTGCTGTGCTTTTTATAAAATAGATGAGAATAATTGATGAAATATTGGGATCAGTAAAGCTGTCATTACCCCCATCAAACCAATAGCCAAACCGCTTAGCGCCCCTTCTATCATTCCCATTTCCATAGCTTTTGCCGTTCCAACTCCGTGAGCCGATGCCCCCATAGCAAGTCCTTTGGCTACACTGCTTTTAATTCCTAATATTCGCAAGATTGGAGGACCCACTATACTTCCGAATATACCGCAGAACAGAACAATAACAGCAGTTAGCGATACATTTCCTCCCGACTGTTCGGCGATACTCATAGCGATAGGTGTGGTTACAGATTTGGGCTCAAGACTTCGGATGATTACTTCATCTGCTCCTGTTATTTCGGCTAATATAATGACACTTATAATTCCGACCACACTCCCTATAAATATAGATGTGAGTATGGAAACTACATTGCCTTTCAGATATGCTAACTGTTCGTACAATACATATCCTAATGCAACGACTGATGGTCCGAGCATGAAGGTTATAAACTGACTTTTTAGCTCAAATGTTTGGTAGTCAATGCCCGAAATTTCAAGAAAGGCTATGATGATAGCGATAGATATAATGAGAGGATGCAATAATCCTAATTTTGTTTTCTTGAAGACCCATTGCCCAAAGAGATAACTCCCAAATATAAGTAGAAGGGTAAATTCTGTGGATTCAAACAATGCTTTCATTTACTTTTTTTCTCCATTTGTTGTTGAATAATTGCGACTACAGCAATTACTAAAACCGTACTAACCGAGCATATAATAAGAATTGACATCCAGAATTTACTTATTATTCCGTAAGATCCGAGTAGACCTGCACCGGCAGGAATGAAGAATATAGCCATATTGCGGGTGAAGGCGTTAGCTACATCTTTTACATTGTCTGGTTTTAGAGCTTTGAAGTGAAGACTAAGGAATAAAAGAATCATTCCGATAATATTGCCGGGAACAAAACCATTTATAATATAACTGATACTTTGTCCCAGGAAATAGAACAAGAGAATGATAAAGATACCTTTTACCATTTTCATATTGATAACCTGCTAAATTAACTCGGGACAAAGGTAAGTATAAGTTGTAAGTATTTATTATAACTAACGGGCATTTTTTTATTGACTAATTTTAACTCTCCAGAACTTTGTCTGAACTTTATTGTTTAAATTATAAATAAACTATAGTTAATTATAAGTTTTATTAATTTTAAGCAAGTATGAAAAGAGTATTTATAACACTGATTTTATTGATTGCGTTATCTTTTAGCGCGTATGCACAACTCGGAGAAAAAGTTATAATGCCTAAATTGGGATATCAAACTGAAAGTGAAAGATTTCTTATGGGGATTGAAGGTCGTTATTCGATTACAAATAACGTACGTATAGCACCGGGTTTGTCTATTTTGTTTCCTAAAAATCATGTAACAGGTTTAGACGTGGATGTAAATGTACATTATGTATTTCCTATCCAGGGAGGCCTTGCACTTTACCCGTTTGTTGGAGGAGTAATGATGAATAACCGTTATTCTCATAATGATCTTACATTGAAAGATACAACATTCGGTCTTAATATAGGTGGGGGAGCTCAGTACGATATAACAAGCAACGGATATTTAAATTTTGAGTTTAAATATTCTTTCATTGAAGGTACAGATCCAGCGTATTTTACTTTGGGATATGGGATAAAATTCTAAAGGAAATATTTAAAATAAAGAAGCAGCTTTTGGGGGCTGCTTTTTTTTTATTACTGATTTTTATCTTCAAATATCTCGAGAGAAAAATTCGTACCATCAAATACTCCGTACGAGAAGTAATCTATCCAATCGCCGAGTATGGCAATTCTCGAGTTGGATGACAACATAAGATCGAGCATGATATGCCGATGTCCGAAGATGAAGAAATTGATACTTGGAGCTAACGCTAAATGTTTTTTTGCAAATAGTACGAGGTGCTCTTTATCTTCTCCAAAATAAGGCGGAGTAGCGTATGTTTCTCTGTTGTGATTCGACCACCATTGAGCAAAGCCAACAGTCCAACGAGGATGTATTGCGGCATAAAGTTTTCGGCAAAACTTATTATGGAAAAGGGCACGTAGCATTTTGAATGAAGTAGAATCGTCTCCTAAGCCATCGCCATGTGCAAGAAAGAATTTTTTACCGTATATCTCTCTTATTAGGGGTTGGGTGTGTACAATCATTCCGCATTCTTTTTGAAGATAGTCGGTTATCCATATATCATGATTGCCAATAAAAAAGTGGACTTCGATGCCCATATCGGTGAGTTCGGACACTTTCCCCAGAAAACGAACAAAGCCTCGAGGTACAACATTACGGTATTCGAACCAGTAATCGAATATGTCGCCAAGCAAGTATATTGTTTCGGCATCTTGCTTTACCATATCCAACCACCGACAAAGCTTCCGTTCTACTTCATGCTGAGGAAAATAGTGGTTATCGACCTTTACAGCCGGTAGTGTCATCTGTTCGAACTTATTCACATTCTTTTTGTGATAAGCAGATCCTAAATGTACATCAGATAAAAAATAGACTTTCTTTGTCACTATGCTATATTTTATAGGAAGCCTAATTCGAGCTTAGCTTCCTCACTCAACATGTCTTTATTCCATTGAGGCTCGAATGTAAGATTAACTATTACATTATTTATCCCTTGTATCGATTCTACCTTATATCTAACATCTTCGAGTATAAAGTCTGCAGCAGGACAGTTGGGCGCAGTCAGAGTCATAGTTATAGTTACATTTTTATCTGCATCTACATCTACTTCGTAGATAAGACCCAAATCGTAAATATTGACAGGTATTTCGGGGTCGTAAACAGTTTTCAACATGTTTACAATCTTGCTTTCAAATTCTAGTAATTCGCTCATAATTTCAGGTTTATATTTGTTGTAAACAATCTATACCCGAAGGTTAGTTTATAACCATTCCAGATTGAGAGTACAAAGTTAATATTTACTTGTAACTTAATACATAGAACCCGATAAGTTTTTTAGATGCGTCATTTACATTTTTCCTTTATCCAGATAACTATAATATGAGTGTTCGCATAGGATTATATGATCTAGTAGCGTGATATCCATTATTTGTCCGGCATCCTTTAGTTTGCTTGTGATGCTATCATCATCCACACTTGGACTGGGATTACCTGAAGGATGATTATGGCAAAGGATTATCGCCGATGCCAGTGAATCGATAGCTTCTTTCATGATTAGGCGGATATCTACAACAGTACCTGAGATGCCACCTTTACTTATCTGTATCTTCTTTATTACTTTGTTTGCTCTGTTGAGTAACAAGATCCATACCTCTTCGTGTTTCAGGTCTGCTAATACAGGGTGCATTATTTGGTATACATCTTCACTGGATGTTATTTGAGGTTGAATGAGTACTTCCGCCAACTTTCGGCGTTTGCCCAACTCCATAGCGGCAGCTATTGTAATTGCTTTGGCTTCACCTATACCGTTGAAGTTTTTTATGAGATCTTTTATATTTTGTTTACCCAGTGTATTTAGATTGTTCGATACACTATGAAGTATGCGTTGCGCGAGTTCTACGGCTGTTTCATTTTTATTACCCGAAGCTATCAGTATTCCAAGCAATTCTGCATCAGATAGAGCTGTTACTCCCTTTAGCAACATCTTTTCTCTGGGACGGTCTTCTTCGGCCCAATCTTTTATATTTAGTTTCGCTTTGTTTTGCATCAGTGTTAGGCATTATATCGTGAATTAGAGCAAGTATTAAAAGTAAAAAGAGACATATCTTTGGGTATGTCTCTTTTCTTATATATTAAAGGGTTCAATTATCCTTTTACTCTTTCTACATACGAACCATCAGCTGTACTGATCTTGATCTTATCACCTTCGTTGATGAAAAGAGGAACACGCACCTCAGCACCTGTTTCTACAGTAGCCGGTTTTAGTGTGTTTGTTGCAGTATCACCTTTTAATCCGGGCTCGGTGTATGTAACTAATAGGACAACATTCTGAGGCATTTCGGCTGTTAATACAGTCTCAGTTTCGGCATGGACCTGTACTTCTACCATGTCACCCTCTTTAAGGAAAGCTACACCCGAAATAGTTTCTCCGGGGATAGAGATTTGCTCAAAGGTTTCAGTATTCATGAAGTTGTAACCCATATCATCTTGATAAAGGAACTGGTATGGACGTCTTTCGATACGAACCTCATCTAATTTAACTCCCGCATTGAATGTTCTTTCCAATACACGTCCGGTAGTAACGCTTCTCATCTTTGTGCGGACGAAAGCTGCTCCTTTACCAGGTTTAACATGGAGAAATTCAATAATAACATAGTATTGCCCGTCTATATCGAGACACATCCCATTTCTTATATCTGCTGTTGTTGCCATTAATTCTTATATTTTTATTTTTAATTAAAATTTCGAGTTGCAAAGATAATAAAACTACTTATTTTACAAAACCTCTGTTCTTTAACAAGTAGATAGGGTTAGGTTCCGCACCTCTGAAATTTTTATAAAGAGTCATTGGCTCATCTGTTCCGCCTTTAGATAAAATGTTTTCGCGGAAAGATTTGGCTGTAGCCTGATCAAATATGTTGCCTTTTTCTACAAACGCTTGGAAAGCATCCGAATCAAGAACTTCAGACCATAGATAGCTATAATATCCGGCAGAATAACCTCCACTGAATACATGTTGGAAATATGTACTTCTGTATCTTGGTATGATTTCATCTATTAAGCCTATTTCTTTCATAGCGTCAGCTTCGAATTTATCCACATCAAGTTTTTCAAGGCCTTCACCTTGTTTGGTGTTGAAGTTCGCTGTATTACCGAGTGTATACCATTTCATGTCGAGGATAGCAGCAGCTACAAGTTCAGTAGTTCTGAATCCTTGATTAAAATACCCTGAGTTTTGTATTTTCTGAATTAATTCGTTTGGAATCACTTCTCCCGATTCGTAATGTTTTGCATACATTTTCAGTACTTCCGGTTCGAAAGCCCAATGCTCCATAATCTGAGATGGTAATTCAACAAAGTCGCGATATACAGATGTTCCTGAAAGGCCATTGTAAGTGCATTTAGATAGCAATCCATGTAACCCGTGACCAAATTCGTGGAACATTGTTTCTACCTGATCTAATGTAAGTAAGGCAGGTTTTCCATCTGTCGGAGGATTGTAGTTGCCTACATTATAGATCAATGGGTGAACGAAGTTACCTTTAAATATTTCTTGTTTGCGGAAACTGCTCATCCATGCTCCCGGACGTTTGCCCTGGCGTGCAAAGTCATCGAAATATATCATACCGATAAGCGAACCATCAGCATCGCTTACCTCATATGCTTTTACATCCTTTTGATAAACAGGTACGTCTGTTTTTTGTTTAAATGTTATACCATAAAGTTTATTTGCGACAGCAAAAACACCTTCACGTACATTGTCAGCTTTGAAATATGGTTTTAAAGCTTCCTCATCGAGAGCATATTTTTCTTTGCGAAGTTTTTCTGCATAATATGCCCAATCCCATGATTCCAGTTTTATATCATGGCCTTCTTTTTTTGCAATAGCCTGTAATTCGGTAGCTTCCTTCTTAGCTTGAGGCAATGCGTATTTCCAGATGTCATTTAATAGAGTCATTACATTATCGGGAGTTTTGGCCATTGTTTCTTCTAAAACATAATCAGCATGTGTCTTGTAGCCTAATATATTAGCCTTTTCAAGTCTGAGGCTAACAATCTTTTTTATATTTTCTTTATTGTCAAACTCATTCCCATTGTCGCCACGCATGTACATTGCTTTGTATAATTGTTCACGAAGGGCGCGATTGTCGGCATATTGCAGAAATGGTTCCCAGCTAGGTTTACTTAAGCCGAAAACCCATTTACCTTCAAGACCCTTATCTTTAGCTGCTGCCGCCGCTGCTGCAATAACATCTTCGGGTAGGCCCGAGAGATCTTCTTTGTTTTCTATAACTAATTGATAGTTATCTGTTTCTTTTAATAGATTTTGATTGAAGTTTAAAGAAGCAGAGCTTAATTCTTTGTTTATTTCACGCAAACGGCTTTGTTTAGAGCCATCAAGCAGTATACCTGAACGTACAAAGCTTTTATAAGTTTTATTTAAAAGCATTTTTTGTTCAGTAGTATAGTTTGTGCGGGTAGAATCATCATGAACAATTTTGATACGGGCAAAAAGGCCTTCGTTGAAATTTATATTATCATAATGTTCGGTACGCTTAGGTGTAATTTCCTTTTCTATACTCTGAAATACAGAATCTGACATTGTTCCTGTCATAACAGAAAAGACTGCATTTACTCTGTCCAGCATTCTACCCGATTCATCTAATGCTACAATAGTGTTTTCGAAAGTAGGGGCTTCTGGATTGTTTACAATAGAATCTATTTCGATATTATGCTGTTTCATGCCTTCTTCAAATGCAGGAAGGAAATGTTCCGCTTTTATCTTATCGAAAGGAGGAACACCATTAGGTGTGGAGAACTCACTGAAGAAAGGATTGTCAGATGCTTCCTTCTGGCTGGTAGTATTACAGGAGTATACCATAATTAATAAACTAAAAAAAAATAGAAACTTCTTCATACAGTAGTATTTATGTAAATGAATTGATTTTTGGCAAAAATAGCTAAAATTTGTTTCAGACTAAACTATTTAGGTACGTGAAGGATAAAATAGTGCGGAATTAACTAAAAATCCGATTAAATTGCTTAAACTTGTAAGAGTTAATAAATATATCCATGAATAAGCTTTTTGACGTACGCAATTTCTTTGGTGTAATATTGCTGATAGGCATAATCGGTTTTACACAATGCTCCGGAGGTGTTGATGGGCAGTTGAAGGTGATTGCTAAAGAGGCAAATAAGCAATGTCCTAAAAATCTGGATATCTTTACCCGTTTAGATAGTTGTGCAACTTTTCCCGATAAGCATTATAAATATTATCATACAATTACAGGGGTAGAAGTTACGGATACGATGCTTTTTAAAACTCAATTATTACCTCAGATTGTCAAGACCATAAAGGTTACTCCTGATATGAGATTTTTTAGAGAGAATGATGTTATATTGGAATATCAATATAACGACGATTTGGGAAAATATCTTTTCTCAATAGTTGCCGGCCCACAAGATTATAAAAGTAAATAAAATATAATATGATATTAGATAGTTTAAAAAATGCAGAGATGTACTATAACATCCATCCTCTATTTAAGGATGCTTTTGAGTATTTGAAATCGGTTGACTTTCTAAAGGTAGAACCGGAAAAGATAGAATTACATGGCAAGGATTTGTTCGTGATGATAAGCGATAGTAATCTGAAGACTGAAGCGAATGCGAAACTAGAAGTTCATAATCAGTATATTGATATACAGATGCCAATTAGTAAAACTGAGACTTTTGGATGGAAATCGAGGGCTGATCTGCAGGAAGAAAGTGGTTCTTTTAACATAGATAGAGATATTCAGTTTTTCGAAGATAGTGCTATTTCTTTATTCTCTGTTTCGCCCGGAGATTTTGTGGTGTTTTTCCCCGGAGACGGGCATGCGCCTTGTATAGGAGACGGACAGATACGGAAAGTCGTTGTTAAAATAAAAATATAGTGGACTTTGTTCCATCATTATAAATTCAAAAACATATGCTTAAACTGATAAAAAACGATCCATGGTTGGAACCTTATTCGGAAGCGATAGAGGGGCGTCACAAATATGTTTTAAAACGTGAGGCTGATCTAACTAAGAATGGAAAAATGTCGCTGTCGGAATTTGCTTCCGGACATCTATATTTTGGATTGCATAAAACTGCTCGCATGTGGATATTTCGCGAATGGGCACCTAATGCAATAGCGATATATATGGTTGGGGATTTTAATGGCTGGCAAAAACAAGAAGACTATAAGTTAAATTCGAAAGATAATGGAGAGTGGGAGTTGAAGCTTCCTTTGAGTAAAATAAAGCATGGAGATCTTTATAAACTCATTGTATGCTGGAATGGAGGTGAAGCAGAGCGAATCCCTGCATGGGCCACACGAGTAGTTCAGGATGACTATACTAAGATATTCAGTGCTCAAGTGTGGAATCCTGAATCTCCATATGAATTTACGAAAAAGAAATTTAAGCCGAATGCCGATCCTCTTTTGATCTATGAATGTCATATAGGTATGGCTTCGGAAGCTGAGAAAGTAGGAACATATGAGGAATTCAGGTTGAATGTACTCCCTCGTATAAAGGAAGATGGATATAATGCCATTCAGATAATGGCAATACAGGAACATCCTTATTATGGATCATTCGGTTATCATGTGTCCAGTTTTTTTGCAGCATCATCAAGATTTGGAACACCAGACGAGTTAAAGCATTTGATTGACGATGCTCACGGATTGGGCTTGGCCGTAATAATGGATATAGTGCACTCTCATGCTGTAAAAAATGAAGTTGAAGGTTTAGGACGATTCGATGGATCATACTCACAATATTTTCACGAAGGTGGTCGTCGTGAACATCCGGCATGGGATTCGCTTCTTTTCGATTACGGGAAAACGGAGGTGATTCATTTTTTATTATCAAATTGTAAATATTGGCTCGAAGAATATCGATTCGATGGCTTCCGATTCGATGGGGTTACTTCTATGCTCTATTATAGTCATGGGTTAGGTGATGATTTCACAGGATACTCTGACTATTTTAATGGAAATGAGGATGATGATGCTATTTGCTATCTCACGCTTGCGAATAAGTTGATACACGAAATTAATCCAAAAGCAATAACTATTGCGGAAGAAGTGAGTGGAATGCCTGGTTTGGCTGCAAAATTTAAAGATGGTGGTTATGGTTTCGATTATCGCATGGCGATGAATGTACCTGATTATTGGATTAAGATAATAAAAGAAAGAAAAGATGAAGAATGGCATCCTACCAGTATCTTTTGGGAATTGACTAATAGGAGGGAGGACGAGAAAACGATCTCTTATGCCGAAAGTCATGATCAGGCTCTAGTGGGTGATAAAACCATTATATTCCGACTAATAGATGCCGATATGTATTGGCATATGTCGAAACATTACGGCAGCTCGTACCTGACCGATAGGGGGATTGCCTTGCATAAAATGATACGCTTGGTAACGGCATCTACTATCAATGGCGGGTACTTAAACTTTATGGGTAATGAGTTTGGCCATCCCGAATGGGTCGATTTTCCTCGAGAAGGTAATGGTTGGTCATATAAATATGCTCGAAGACAATGGTGGTTGGCCGATAATAAAGATTTGAAATACCACTATCTCGGTGATTTTGATAAAGCTATGCTTTCTTTGGTTGGTACCAGGGGATTTGAAAAAACACCGATTTTAAGATTATGGGATAAAGACGAAGATCAGGTGTTGGCGTATCAACGTAAAGACTTAATTTTTGTGTTTAACTTCAATCCTAACAAATCGTTCGTCGATTATGGTTTCTTGGCGCCGGAAGGAAAATATAAGGTAGTTCTTGATACAGATAATATCTCTTATGGGGGTAATGGACTTATCGATGACTCGGTCGAACACTTCACTGTTTACGACGAGTTATATCATAAAGATTCGAAGGGGTGGTTGAAGTTATATATACCGGCCCGCACGGCTTTTGTTTTGAAAAGAATAGACTGATTGTAAATAGAAAAATATACAGCGGGCCGGATATTTGATGATTCGGTCCGCTTTTCAGATGATCAGAGATAAATCTAATTTGTGGTTAATTTTTTCTTTGCTGATTTCAGTCATTACAAAATAGACAAAGTTTGATTACTTTTGCAAAAGAATTTTAATATAACGTGTGAAAATAAGATGAAATTGTATCCTTTAAAGTTTGGTCCGATCCTCAAATCTATTATCTGGGGCGGCAATGAAATATGTAAGTTCAAAGGTGTTACTCCTGCACAAGAAGGTATTGGCGAAAGCTGGGAAATATCAAGTGTGGAAGGAAATGTGTCTGTTATTGCTAATGGAGAACTGGCAGGTAAAGATCTGGGTGAAGTTATTGCTTTATATAAAGATCAGTTAGTCGGAAAAAATAACTTCCATACTTTTGGTACTACTTTTCCTTTGTTGATCAAATTTATCGATGCCCGAGATAATTTGTCTATACAGGTTCATCCGGATGATGAACTGGCAAAGAAAAGACATAATTCTTTTGGTAAGACTGAAATGTGGTATGTGATAAATGCTGCACCAGAGGCATTTTTATATTCAGGTTTTGAAAAACAGATGACTCCCGATTCTTATGTTAAAAGTATAGAGGATAATACCTTTGTAGATTCGTTGGCAAAGCATAATGTAAAAGCAGGTGATGTTTTCTTTTTGCCGGCTGGTCGTGTGCATGCTATCGGAGCCGGTACATTTATCGCCGAAATACAACAAACATCGAATATTACATACCGTATCTATGACTACAATCGTAAAGATGCCAATGGAAACGGGCGCGAATTGCATACCGAATTAGCGAAAGATGCAATAGATTTCAAACTGTATGACAATTATAAGAACTCATATGTAAGAAAAGAAAATCAGCCGGTTCTTTTAGAATCATGTCAATATTTTACAACTAATTTATTGGAACTGACGAAAGATGTGACAAGAGATTATTCTGAAATAGATTCATTTGTCGCATACATTTGTATGGGTGGTGCTTGTAACATCAGAGATGATAAAGGTAACGACTTGTCGGTAAAGCAGGGAGAAACAATTCTTATTCCTGCCGATACAAAGAGTGTGAACATTAGCCCTGAAGGAAGTGTTTTACTGCTTGAAACATATGTTTAACTAGCAGATACAATAAACGAATTACAATACCACATGTTTCAGTGTGGTATTTGTGTTTTTAAGGTTGTCAACCTTTCTTTTTCGTAAGTATTATTATGATTTAAGATGTATCATTAAGCTTACTATCACCTAAAAGTAATGAGAGGAGTATTATTAGTAAATACAGGGAGTCCCAAAACGTGTGAAAGGAAAGATGTAAAGTATTTTATAAAGTCAATGCTTTCCGATCCGTATGTAATGACTGTGCCTGATTGGTTTAGACCTATTTTAGTTAATGTGTTGATTATACCCTTGAGGCAGTTTAGTTCTACGGCTCACTATAAATTAATCTGGGATCACACATTGAAAGATTCACCTCTACTCCATCATGCTAAAATGCTGGCTCAAAAACTCGAAAATTCGACAGGCTTGCCGGTTGAGGTAGCTATGAGATACGGACAGCCGGATGTTCAATTAGCATTAGAGCGCTTAATGGCAAAAAATAAGCGTTTGCACGAGGTGATTGTTCTTCCTCTATTTCCTCAATATGCAGAATCTTCGTATAAGACAGTCGTTGATGAGGTCGGACGCATCTTTTTTAAACGTCCATACCCTTTTCGCCTGAAATTTATAGAACCATATTTTAAGCAACCTGCATATATAAAAGCTTTGGCTGAAAGTTTAAAGCCTTATATCAAAGAGGATTTTGATAAGTTAATCTTTACTTTTCATAGTTTACCTTTAGATCATGTTGAGGCTGGTTGGGAAAAAGGGCGGGAATTTGATTATGTCTACCAAACAAAGGAGACAGTGCGCCTGGTTTTAAAAGAACTCGGTATCGATTCAAAAAAGACAAGGCAGGTATATCATTCTGCTATGGGAAGCAAATGGCTCAAACCGGACTTAGGCGAAACTTTGGAGCAATTAGCAAAAGAAGGCCAGAAGAGGGTTGTCGTGATGGCTCCCGGTTTTGCTGCCGATAATTTGGAGACATTATATGATATAAAGTTAAAGGCGCAAGAATTATTCATTAAGCATGGGGGAACCCAATTTACATATGTTCCATGTCTTAACAATGAAAGCTATTGGGTGGAAAGTGTCGCTGAAATGATAACACAAGTATGAAACGTATATTATTCTTTAATGATAGTTTAGTGATCGGTGGTACAGAGATACTTCTGGTAGATTTATTGAACCATTTGGCTATGAAAGGTTGTGAGGTGAGCCTTCTTTTGCCGGAACCATCAGATAAGAATATATTATTGAATAAGGTGTCGCCACAAGTATCGGTCAAATATTTATATACAGACAATATATCTTATTTTAAAAGAAAGATATGGGAAAGCATAATGATATTCTGTCCTCGTTTATATGCTAAACAAAAAGGAATATCTGGTTCGGACTACGATCTGATAGTATGTTTCAAAGAAACGTTTTTTGCCCGGATATTTAGTAGTATGGCTACCCCTAAAATTTTGTGGATTCATAATATTCTTTATAAAAGAAAATACGAAATAAGGTCTTTTAAAGAAGGATTGGCTGTTTGGCTGAATAAAAAGCAACTAAAAAAAGTACAGCGATCTTATGATCAATTCGATAAAGTGATCTGTGTGTCAGATGCTGCACGTGATGCATATATAGCTGTACTGCATGATGGGTGTATGCCACAACAGGATATCAGGGTTTTATATAATGCTATAGATTTATCTAAAGTGGTGGAGCAGGCAAAAGAATCAATAGTAGATTTGCCGCAAGATCGGACAAACTTTATCCTCATAACACGCACTTCTCCCGAAAAACGTATTGATAGGCTTATTAATTCTATATTCTTATTGAAGAATGAAGGATATTATTTTCATGTTTATATCATTGGAGATGGAATTGATAGTGAGGAAATGAAACGTGATTTGGAGCAGAAGGAGCTTATGGATATGGTGACATTGAAAGGGCACATAGATAATCCATTTCCGTATATATTACAATGTAAGTGGTCGCTATGTGTATCTGAGCGAGAAAGCTTTTCTTTATCCTTGTTAGAGTCGATGGCATTAAAAACGCCAGTGATAACCACTGATTGTGGCGGTCCTCGTGATATTGTAGATGGGGGTAAGTATGGATTATTGGTAGATAATAGTGCTGAAGGCGTGTATGTCGGCATGAAAACGGTACTGGACGATCCAACTTTATCTGTCAAGTATAGCGAACATTTAGATCGAGCCATTACTAGATTCGATTACAAAGGTTGGTTGAATAATGTAGATGAGCTATTAGGTTTATAATTAGACTATAATTTTATTAACAATAAGGTTAACTTTTCAACAAGAAATACATTGTTACACAAATTTAACACTAACTTCCTATTTTTTATTATTTAATTTGTCATCAGAAAAATATTTAACAACTTTCTATGGGTAAAATAATTGCTTTAGCCAATCAAAAAGGCGGTGTGGGAAAAACTACAACAACGATAAACTTAGCCGCCTCGTTGGCAGCTCTTGAAAAAAAAGTGTTGGTGGTTGATGCCGATCCGCAAGCCAATGCTTCCTCCGGTTTGGGAATTGATATTAAAAAGGTAAATAAAACCATTTACGAATGTCTTATCGGTTCAGCTTCGCCAAAAGAAGCTATTATATCTACCGAAATAGAGAGGCTCTTTGTGTTGCCTTCGCATATCAATCTGGTAGGGGCGGAACTTGAGATGCTGAATGTAGATAATCGAGAAAAACAGCTTCGAGAAGTATTACTTCCCTTAAAGGATGATTACGATTATATTTTAATAGACTGTTCTCCATCACTAGGATTGATTACGGTTAATGCTCTTACGGCAGCCGATTCTATTATTATTCCTGTGCAATGTGAATATTTTGCACTGGAAGGAATTAGTAAATTGTTGAATACTATAAAGATAATAAAAAATAAATTGAATCCTGCGCTCGAAATAGAAGGCTTCCTGCTCACAATGTACGATGCTCGCCTTCGTTTGGCAAATCAGATATATGAAGAAGTGAAAAGCCATTTTCAGGAATTGGTATTCACTACTGTCATTCAGCGTAATGTGAAGTTGAGCGAGTCGCAAAGTTTTGCTCAACCTGTACTTGTCTACGATGCTGCATCTAAAGGATCTATTAATCATATGCAATTGGCACAGGAACTTATTGAGAAAAATTCTTAACTTTGCCGTTCTGTTTAAACACTTAATATATTGTTATGTCTAAAAAAATGGTTTTAGGAAGGGGGCTTGATGCTCTTATTACCATTGATGAAGTAAAGACCGGTGGCTCTTCTTCAATAAATGAAATAGAGTTATCAAAAATACAAGCTAACCCTGATCAGCCTCGGCGTGCATTCGATGATGAGGCTATGCAGGAACTAGCTGCCTCTATTCGTCAGATAGGTGTAATACAACCCATAACACTACGTCAGGTAGAGGACGACTTATTTCAGATTATAGCTGGAGAACGTCGCTATCGTGCTTCGTTATTGGCCGAATTGAAAACAATTCCGGCATATATACGGACCGCAGAGGATGAAACAGTAATGGAGATGGCGCTGATAGAAAACATACAGCGTGAAGATCTGAATTCCATAGAGATAGCTCTAGCTTACCAGAATCTAATTGAAACATATAGCCTTACACAAGAGCGTCTTAGCGAACGTGTAGGAAAGAAAAGAACTACAATAGCCAATTATCTTCGTTTACTCAAACTTCCGGCTGAAATACAAATGGGAATAAGAGATAAAAAGATAGATATGGCCCACGCCCGTACATTAATTACGCTTGAAGATGCTGCTGCACAATTGGAAGTGTATGAGCTGATCCTTGAAGAAGGGTTATCGGTGCGTAAAGTCGAAGAATATGTAAGAGCAATAGCTAAAGGCGAAAAACTTGAAGATTTGCTCAAGGAAGAGAAGGTCGTGGAGACGGTAAAAAAGGCAGGAGTAAAAAAAGCAACTCCTGAAGAGTTTGAAATACTAAAAACCCACCTGTCTAAATTTTTTTCAACCAAGGTTCAGTTGACTTGTAATGATAAGGGTAAGGGGAAAATAAGTATTCCGTTTAAGACGGAAGAGGAATTGGAACGAATAATTTCGATTTTTGATCAACTGAAAAAGTAAAACAAGGAACTTGGGTAGTATTCATATGAGAAAAAGGTTGATTATTTGTGCGTCGTATATAATAGCAGGGGTATGTTTATCGTTGCATGCACAAGAATCTAATGTCTCGGATTCTTCCCGTTCCGAAAATCGGAGTCCGATCTTGTCTGATAAAAAAAATACGATTGATACCGTGGCCCCTATAATATCAGAGAAGAAAGTTGTATTAGTGGATTCTATAACATTTAATAAAAATATTGAATTTAAGCCCGATTCTAAGAAAGCTGTTATATATTCGGCTATTTTTCCGGGCTTAGGTCAACTATATAATCGCAAATATTGGAAACTGCCTATAGTATACGGCGGTGTACTAGGGCTTACTTACGCCATTACATGGAATGGTAGAACATATGGTGATTATAAACAAGCTTTTAATGATCTGGTTTTGCAAACAGGCGATAGTTATAAGAATTATTATTCAGGTTCACCTGATGATTATCCCGGTGGTAGACAGGGTTTTCAGGATCTTCTGAAAAGAAGAAAGGATTTCTATCGCAGAAACAGGGATTTAGCTATTATTGTTGCAGTAGGTGTGTATGGTTTATGTATGCTAGATGCATATGTAGACGCCCAATTATATGATTTTGATATGTCTCCCGATCTCTCTATGAGGGTAACCCCTGTGTTTTGGCCGGCGACAGCTTATTCTAAAGCTGGGTTCGGACTTCAATGTAATATTTATTTTTGATTAAGCAGGACTCAGATTCTTTATGAAATCCCTGCAAATACCATAAAAGGACACTTATGCTAAAAAAAATAGTAATTACAGGACTCTTCTTCAGTAGCACTCTTGTTATGATGGGACAGTCTGTTCGAAAGGAATTATCTGCACGTGATACAATCACGGATAGGTCGATAGTATTTCCGGCCGATATGGAACGCAATTATGATGAATTGTTATCTAATTGGAGTAAAAACGTAAAATATGCAGACGATTGCCGTTCTAATGATGATGGTATGATATCCTTTGCCGATTCTGTATATATTAATCGTTTATACTCATTGCCTACCAAAATGGAAATGGCTTTTAATCCCGTTGTGCGCGACTATATAGAAATGTATGCAGGGCGTCGCCGCAATCAGGTTAGCTATATGTTGGGAGAAGGTAAATACTATTTTCCTCTATTTGAGGAGGCACTGGATAAAGAAGGAATTCCTTTGGAACTTAAATATTTGCCTGTGATAGAATCGGCATTGAATCCTATTGCCCGTTCTCGGGTAGGAGCTACAGGCCTTTGGCAGTTTATGGCAGGAACAGGTAAAATGTATGATTTGGAGATAAACAGCTTGGTCGATGAGCGTCGTGACCCTCGTAAGTCGACAGATGCAGCAGCCAAATATTTGAAAGATCTTTATGGAATATATGGAGATTGGAATCTTGTGATAGCTGCTTATAATTGTGGGCCAGGTAATGTTAATAAAGCTATTCGCCGAAGTGGTGGACAAACGGATTATTGGGCAATATACCCGTATTTGCCAAAAGAAACCAGAGGGTACGTGCCTGCATTTATTGCGGCTACTTATATTATGAATTATTATAACGAGCATAATATTTGCCCTGCCGAATGTAAAAATCCGGCATCTATAGATTCATTGGTGATTGATAAAACTGTCCATTTTCAACAAATAGCGGACAATTTAAATGTATCTGTAGATGATCTTCGACAATTTAATCCTCAGTTCAAAAGTGATATAATTCCCGGAGACTATAAGGGGTATTCGCTTAATTTACCGATCGATAAATTAACATTGTTTCTTGAGAAGAAGGATGATATTTATACCTATAAAGCCGATCAGTATCTTACTCATCGTAAAATAGCTGGAGTAGATGTTGTTGGAGGCAATAGGGCTGCAGGTAATGCCGTAACTTATAGGGTAAAGAGGGGTGATACTTTGGCTCGTCTTGCGAGTAGATATGGTGTTACTTCTAATCAGATTAAACAATGGAATGGATTATCCTCTAATAAATTATCTGTAGGAAGAAGACTGAAGGTTTATAAGCCGGAGGAAGCTCAAGAAGAGGTGCAATTGGCTTCGAATCAGAATGGAGGGACTACAGCTTCTTCCGATACTACGGTTGTTTCTATATCAGGTTTAACGAAAACTGTTTCTGTACCTAAAACAACCACTGCATATTATAAAATACGTAAGGGTGATACTTGGGCTGCGATTGCGAGAAAAAATGGAGTTACCGTGTCGGAACTTAAAGAATCGAATAAGACGAATAAACTTATTGCAGGGAAACAACTTAAAATAGTGAAAACAGAGTATGTGGAAATACAGGAGGTGGTTCAATTACCTGAGCCCGAAGTGGCAACCGTCATTCTGGATTCTACTTATACAGCCGATCTTATCGATGATTATTTAAAGAAAATAGTACGTGACGAGTCTACTTTGCCTCGTGTAAGAATATCCGCGACAGATGCTGAAGATGGTGGAGATCGGGCTAGTACCGATGATGCAAAGACAATATATCATAAAGTAAAGATCGGGGAAACGATAAGCCAGATAGCAGCCCGTTATAATGTTTCAAAAGAAGATATTGTAACATGGAATAAGCTTTCGTCTAATATGGCAAAGGTCGGACAGCGTCTATTGATTTTATTGCCGGATCAAGAAACGGAACGTAACGAGGGCTCACAAGCTAATACTGCAGATGCATCTTCGATGGCTAATAGTTGAACTTCGATGGATAGTAAATAGTTAAATCAATTTTATTACGAGGTAAATAACCTCTTTTAAGATTGATTTTATTATTTTTGTCAACTTACTCGGAACTTATGGCAAAAGACGATACATACACCCAAGATGATATTCTGATAGAGCAAGAATTTAATGCTCTAATTGATGATTATTTAAAGACAAACCACAGGCGTAAAGTTGAAATAATCACCAAAGCATTTCTTTTTGCAAAAGAAGCTCATAAGGGGGCGCGTCGTCGTTCTGGCGAGCCTTATATATTACATCCTATAGCTGTGGCCCGTATTGTTTGCGGGGAGATCGGCTTGGGGTCAACTTCTATTTGCGCAGCCTTGTTGCATGATGTCGTAGAAGATACTGAATATACCGTCGATGATATGAAGGTCCTCTTTGGCGATAAAATCGCTCAGATTGTAGATGGGCTAACAAAAATATCGAGCGGGATGTTTGGAGATAATGTCTCAGCTCAGGCTGAAAATTTCAGAAAGCTATTACTTACCATGTCAGACGATATACGTGTGATCTTAGTAAAGATTGCCGATCGTTTGCACAATATGCGGACATTAGGCTCTATGGCGCCAGCCAAGCAATATAAGATAGCAGGGGAAACTATGTACATATATGCACCTCTAGCTCATCGTTTAGGATTGTTTGCTATAAAAACAGAGCTTGAAGAATTGAGTTTTAAATGGGAAAATCCGGAAGTATATAAAGAAATTCAACTGAAACTACAGGCTACACATCATTTGAGGGCAGGTGTGTACGAGCATTTTGCTGAGCCTGTAATAACGAAACTAAACGATTTAGGATTTAAATATGAAATAAGGGCACGTGAAAAATCTATTTATTCTATTTGGAATAAGATGCAGAGTAAAGGTGTGCCTTTCGAAGAGATATATGATATTTTTGCAGTTCGTATAATCTTTGAGAACGAGTCGGGTATTGATGAGAAAAAACGATGTTGGGATATATATTCTGTCATAACCGATATTTATAAACTGCGTCCCGATAGAATACGTGATTGGGTAAGCCGCCCCAAAGCAAATGGCTATCAGGCTTTACATCTTACCGTGATGGGACCGGATGGACAATGGATCGAAATTCAGATTCGCAGCCGTAGAATGGATGATATAGCTGAAAAAGGTTTTGCTGCACATTGGAAATATAAAGAAGGAAAGATTGAGGAGGATACAGAGCTTGACCGATGGTTGAAGACCATAAAGGAGATTTTGGAAAGCCCAAGTCCAAATGCGATGGATTTCCTCGATACCATAAAACTAAATCTTTATTCTCAGGAAATTTTCGTTTTTACACCTAAAGGTGAAATCAGAACCCTAGCACAAGGCGCAACAGCACTCGACTTTGCGTACGATCTACACTCCGATATTGGAGATAGATGTATAGGTGCTAAAGTGAATCATAAATTAGTGCCGTTGAGCGAAAAATTGAATAGTGGAGATCAGGTTGAAATTCTTACTTCGAAAACACAAACACCAAAGCCGGAGTGGCTCAATTTGGTAACTACAGCCAAAGCCCGAACCAAAATAGAATATGCGCTGAGGCGTAATCGTCGCGAGATTGTAAAAAAAGGAGAAGCTATTTTAAATAAAACACTCGAAGGGGCTTCTGTAGAGCAGGCCTCTAGCGTTGTTGATAAAATGGTTGATTATTACCAAAAAGCAAGTAAAGAAGATCTTTTTTTTGCTATTGGTAACAATGATATCTCGTTGCCTCAAAAAATAGAAAAACTGTTGGCTCTTAAAAAGCAGAATTCGGATAATGTGCTGGTTAAATATATGAAGCAAGCTCTTCATGTAGTAAAGAAGTCAGATAAAGATAAAGCAGAAAAAATCACTGAATACGAGCCAATAAATCCAAAGAAAACATATATACTGGAAGAGGATTCTTTCAGTAAGAATTTTAAAATGCCTACATGCTGTAATCCTATACCGGGAGATAAGGTCTTTGGGTATCTTACTGATGATAATGAAGTTGAGGTTCATGGTATTCATTGTCCGGTAGGACTTAAATTAAAGGCTAGCCATGGTGACAAGATTGTAAATCTGGAATGGGGAAGTTATACACAGTTTCCATTTCTTACATCTATTATAGTTACAGGCATAGATCGGATGGGGATGCTGAATGATATTACTAAAGTAATTACGGCAGGCTCCTTAAATATTAAAGGTCTGAATATAGAATCGAATGATGGAATATTTGAAGGTCGTATAGTCGTTTATGTCCATGATGTGAACGATTTACAGACATTATGTTCCCGTATTGCAAGGATAAAAGGCGTTAAGGCCGTCAATAGAAAACAGAGTGTAGATTGATATGTATATATCAGTAAAAAAGAACCATCATCTATCATTCTTATATAATTATTATTCAAAATTTTGCAACAAGAATTTTTTTTGCTACTTTTGTAATCGAAATATAGAGGGGGAGGAGGCCAAGGCTTCCTCTTTGTTGTTCATATAAATGTTTGATGATAGAAAAAGATCAGATAAAAGACATAGTAAATAGCTTTCTGCAAGAAACTTCAATGTTTCTTGTGGATGTTGCTGTTCGTCCGGGTAATATTATCGTTGTTGAAGTGGATAGCGATAATAATATAGGTATCGACGATTGTATTACATTGAGCCGTAATATTGAGTCTAAGTTGGATCGTGATGTCGAAGATTTTGAATTGGAGGTCGGCTCTGCGGGAGTAACCTCTCCCTTCAAGATACCTCGGCAGTATAAAAAAAATGAGGGCAATGAGGTTGAAGTCCTGACAAAATCGGGGCAGAAGCTTTCTGGTGTGCTTAAAGCCTCTGATGATAACGGTTTTGTCATTATCATTAGTAAAATGGTAAAGCCTGAAGGAGCAAAAAAGAAAGTTGCAATAGAAGAAGAGCTTTCATTTGCCTATGATGAAGTAAAATATACAAAATACTTAATAAGATTTAAATAACTGTTATGGCTAAGAAAGAAGTTATTAGTCTGATTGATACCTTTTCGGAATTTAAGGAGCTGAAGAATATCGACAGAATGACAATGATTAGTGTTCTTGAAGATTCGTTTCGTAATGTGATTGCGAAGTTATTCGGCTCGAATGATAATTATGATGTTATTATCAACCCTGATAAAGGAGATCTTGAAATATGGCGCAACCGCACTATTGTGGAAGATGCTGAACTTGAAGACGAAAATACACAGATTTCACTTACTGAGGCTCGTAAGATTGATGCCGACTTTGAAGTAGGGGAAGATATGACAGATGAAGTGTTCTTTGAAGATTTTGGACGCCGCGCTATTTTGAATTTGCGCCAGACTTTGACGTCTAAAATTTTAGAACTTCAAAAAGAAGGACTTTATAGTCGTTACAAAGAGAAAATAGGAGAAATCGTATCAGGTGAAGTTTATCAGATATGGAAAAAAGAAATTTTACTTTTAGACGACGAAAAAGAAGAATTGTTACTCCCTAAAACAGAACAAATTCCTAGCGACTTCTTTCGTAAGAGTGAGCATGTTCGCGCTGTGGTAGAGCGAGTTGAAAATAAAAATAACAATCCGAAAATTATTTTATCAAGAACGTCTCCTGCATTTTTGGAGCGTCTTCTTGAACTTGAAGTTCCGGAAATTAATGATGGATTGATCACTATAAAGAAAATAGCCCGTATACCAGGTGAAAGAGCAAAGGTTGCAGTAGAGTCGTACGATGATCGTATCGATCCTGTTGGAGCCTGTGTGGGTATGAAGGGGTCACGTATACATGGTATCGTTAGGGAATTACGTAACGAAAATATAGATATTATCAATTATACACCTAATACAAGTTTATATATTCAACGTGCTTTAAGTCCGGCAAAAATCACTTCGGTGAAGCTGAATGAAGAAGAAAAACGAGCGGAAGTATTGCTTCGTCCCGAAGAAGTTTCATTGGCTATCGGTAAAGGTGGTTTCAATATTAAGTTGGCTAGTATGCTGACCGGTTATACTATTGATGTATATCGAGATATTGATGACTTTGATGAAGAAGATATTTATCTAGATGAGTTCCGTGATGAGATTGATGGTTGGGTAATCGACCAATTGAAGAAAATTGGTTGTGTAACCGCTAAGAATGTATTAGCTGCTGATAGAGATAAGCTCATACAGGATGCCGATTTGGAAGAGGATACAGTAGACGAAATATTAAATATTCTACGTGCTGAGTTCGATGATGAAAGTCAATCATGATTTGGTCGTTAGCTGATTTCTTAATACTTTTGTATTTGAAGTACATCTGACATTAGAGGGTTATTCGAGCGATAGCAAGAATGTTTTATAAAGTTCACTGTCCATTTTTTAGATTTTAAAAGAATTATATGTCTGTAAGATTAATAAAGATATCCAAAGATTTGAATGTGGGAATCAGCAGTTTAGTTGAATTTCTACATAGGAAGGGTTTTGATGTGGAGTCAAATCCAAATACAAAAGTAGACAGTGAACAACATGAGTTGCTAGTAAAAGAATTTGGAAATAACGCTGATCTAGAAGCTTTATTGAACCAGAGACGAGAGAAAGAAAGACAAAGAGAAGCTCCAGAAGCTGAAGTTGTAGTCGTGGAAGAATCTGCACCGATAGCAAAGGTGGAATCTGAAGAGATAAAGACTGAGGTTCCTGAATCTATAAAACCTCATATACAGGTTATAGATAAAATAGATCTAGATGCTCTGAATAGGCCTAAGAAAGTAGAAGTAAAGGCTGAAGAGATAAAAATAGAAGAAGAAAAAGAGGTAAAACCGGAAATAGTAGAGCCTGTCGTCGAAAAAGAAGAAGTTCTTGAGCCCGAACCAGTATCTATAAAAGAAGAAGAAAAAGTAGAAAAACCTGTGTTAGAAGAAGAAAAAGTAGAAGAACAGATTGTTTCTGCTCCTGTTGAGGTTCAGGATACTAACGATGAAAAAGAATCTGATGATATTTTCAGACTCAATAAAACTACAATTAAGTCAAATATTGTAGTAAAAGGATCTATCGATCTGAGTTCGATCAACGACAAAACTCGCCCTGCTAAAAAAACGAAAGCGGAAAAGAAAAAAGAACGCCTCGAAAAAGAGCAGCAAGATCAGAAGAAGGTTAAAGAAAATACGGTTCGTTTGCTGAAGAAGGAAACTGATGAAGAAGCAAAAAAACGTAAAGCAAATAATGATGACAGTGATGCAGCTAAGAAAAAGCGCAACCGAATCAAAAAAGGGAAAGTTGATATAGAAAAAGGAGCTCCGACACAGCCGGGAGGCCAAAGTCATGGTGGTGGAGACCGAACATCAAGACATAGTTTACGTAAGCCTGTTATTAAGCAAGCAGTAAACGAAGAAGATGTTCAAAAGCAAATAAAAGAAACTTTAGCCCGTCTTACAGGAAAAGGAGGTAAGAATAAGGGTGCTAAATATAGAAAAGAAAAACGTGATGCCGTTTCTCAAAGGCAGCAAGAAGAACTTGAATTACAAGAACAAGAAAGCAGGACTCTGAAAATCACAGAATTTGTGACAGCAAATGACCTTGCAAATATGATGAACGTTCCTGTCGTTAAAGTTATCTCGACTTGTATGAGTATCGGTATTATGGTATCGATCAACCAACGTTTAGATGCTGAAACTATTAATATCGTAGCAGAAGAGTTTGGTTTTAAAACCGAATATGTAAGTGCCGAGGTAGTAGAAGCTATAAGTGAAGAAGAGGATCGTGAAGAAGACTTAGTGCCTCGTGCTCCTATTGTTACAGTGATGGGACACGTAGACCATGGTAAGACATCATTATTGGATAGTATACGTCAGGCGAATGTTATTGCCGGTGAGGCAGGGGGGATTACTCAGCACATCGGAGCTTACAATGTTGAGCTAAAATCAGGTCGTCAGATTACATTCCTCGATACACCGGGCCACGAAGCCTTTACAGCGATGCGTGCTCGTGGTGCGAAAGTTACAGATATTGCAATTATTATTGTAGCAGCTGACGATAATGTCATGCCTCAAACAATAGAAGCGATCAATCATGCCGCAGCGGCAGGTGTACCTATTGTCTTTGCAATAAATAAAATAGATAAGCCCGGTGCAAATCCTGAGAAAATCAAGGAAACTCTGGCCGGGATGAATTATTTGGTAGAAGACTGGGGTGGTAAATATCAGTCTCAGGATATTTCTGCAAAACAAGGTATAGGTGTAGACGAACTTTTAGAAAAAGTTCTTCTCGAAGCTGAATTACTTGATTTGAAAGCTAATCCTAATAGGCGTGCTGTAGGATCGGTTATTGAATCGTCTCTTGATAAAGGTAGAGGTTATACATCTACTGTTTTGGTTCATACTGGAACATTGAAAAAAGGAGATATCGTGCTTGCCGGAACATATTATGGCCGTGTAAAAGCGATGTTTAATGAGCGAAATATAAATGTTGAATCTGCGGCGCCATCTGCACCTGCTCTTATATTAGGGTTGAATGGAGCTCCACAAGCCGGGGATATTTTCCACGTATTGGAGACAGAACAAGAAGCTCGTGAGATTTCTACAAAAAGAGAACAGTTACAGCGCGAACAAGGGCTTCGTACTCAAAAAATACTTACTCTCGACGATATAGGTCGTCGTATTGCCATTGGAAATTTCCAACAATTGAATGTAATTGTCAAAGGGGATGTGGATGGTTCGGTAGAGGCCTTGTCAGACTCATTGATAAGATTATCTACAGAAGAAATACAAGTAAATGTTATTCATAAGGCTGTAGGGCAGATTTCAGAATCAGATATAACCTTGGCTGCCGCTTCCGATGCTATTATTATCGGTTTCCAAGTGCGTCCTTCCCAGGCAGCCCGTAAAGCAGCTGAAAGAGACGGGGTTGAGATTCGTTTGTATTCTATCATCTACGATGCTATAGAAGAAGTAAAATCGGCAATGGAAGGTATGTTATCTCCTGAAATCAAAGAAGTGCAAACAGGGTATGTTGAAGTTCGTGAAGTCTTCAAGATCACTAAAGTGGGTACTGTTGCCGGATGTATGGTTAAGGAAGGTAAGATTAAGAGAGCTAATAAGATACGTATCATACGTGATGGTATTGTAATTTATTCGGGCGAACTTGGTTCCCTTAAGCGTTTCAAAGACGATGTGAAGGAAGTAGCATCTGGATATGAGTGCGGATTGAACATTCATAACTATAATGATATAAAAGTAGGTGACGTAATTGAGCCATTTGAAGAAATTGAAGTAAAGAAAACGTTGTAATATAAAAATATTGCATATCTTTGTACGTACATAGAAAATAACCTAAGAAAAAACCAATTGATAGTTGTTGACAAGCAGTCTTGCCTTGAAAGTCGGTGGTACTAACCATACCACCGGAACACACAACTATCACAGGTTTAAAGGTTAATCAGTCTCTTCGTCAGATTTTAAAAGTTGTGTTACTACAAAACAGCAATTATCGCGATGAAAAAAATAGTTTTAATATCAATATTTGCCCTTTCATTATTTTTTACGCAAAAATCAGTTGCTCAGACTTTTCAGCAAATAGCCTTTGTTGATTCGAATGAATTGCTGGAAGCTATACCCGAAAAGATATCTGCTGCAAACTCTATTAATATTCTGAATCAGAAATATAAAGAAGAGTTACAGGTTATGCAGAATGATTATAATAAGAAATACAGCGATTTTATTTCATATCAGAATTCCATGGCAGAGAATGTACGTCTTCGTCGTATGCAGGAATTATATGAGCTTGAGCGACAGATAAACAACTTTATGAAAGTAGCTCAGGAAGATATTCAAAATCAGGAGCAAGCCTTGATAGCACCTCTTCGCCAAAAAGTAAAAGATGCGATTTATCAGGTTGGTATCGAAAATCAGTTTGTATGTATTTATGATTTAGCCAATCCTGCGATTGCTTTTGTAACACCGGATGCAACAAATGCAACTGCATTAGTGAAGCAAAAGTTAGGAGTAAAATAAGATTTTTACAATATACATATAATAAAATGCTTCTGCTTAAGGAGCATTTTTTGTATAAAGGTCATAAGATTAACGGTAATACACATAAGTAGACCTAAAGACTTTTGTTTATTTAATACGATAAAACAGATAATAAATGCTTACTCCCGGCCCTATAGGTGTGTTTGATTCAGGATATGGCGGATTGACTATTTTGTCAAAGATTCAATCGCTTATGCCCGAATATGATTATTGCTATCTTGGCGATAATTCACGAGCTCCTTATGGTGCCCGCTCGTTTGATGTTGTTTATGAGTTTACCAAGCAAGCGGTAATGGCTTTATTCGATAAAGGATGCAATCTAGTTATTTTAGCATGTAATACCGCTTCAGCAAAAGCTTTACGAACTATTCAGCAAAAAGATCTTCCTCATATTAATCCCGAAAAAAGAGTATTAGGGGTTATTCGTCCTACTGCCGAAATAATAGGTTCTGTAACAAAAAGCCGTCATATAGGTGTTTTAGGAACTACAGGTACAATACAGTCTGAATCGTATCCGATAGAAATAAATAAACTATTTCCCGATATTCATGTCGAGAGTGAGGCTTGCCCTATGTGGGTACCATTAGTTGAAAATAAGGAATATGAGAGAGAGGGGGCTGATTACTTTATAAAAAAGAATCTTAATAATATTTTGCAAAAAGATCCTCTAATCGATACACTGATTCTAGGATGTACTCATTATCCTTTACTGTTAAATAAGATAAAGGCTTTTCTTCCTGAAAATGTAATCGCCTTATCTCAAGGGGAATATGTTGCACGTAGTTTGCAGGATTACTTGTTTCGCCATCCAGAAATGGCTAGTGTATGTACAAAAGGTGGAATAACTCGTTATTATACGACGGAATCTCCATATAAATTTTCTGAAGCAGCCGCTATATTCCTGAATAAAGAAATTGAAGTAGAGAGGATTACTTTGGAATAATTAAAGCTTGCCTAAAGTCGTAATATAAGCCTCTTTATTTTCATTGTTTTTTCTTGTAAAAGATTTGTATATTTATCTATATAGTTTTCATAGGCGATTATTCTTTTTCTAAAAAGGCAAAAGGATGATTTAGTAAATGAAAACTGTACAACTTTGTCACCTTTTAGTTAAAATTACGATTAATCTTTATTTGTAGATTAATGAGAAAGATTATCCATATAGATATGGATGCCTTTTATGCTTCTATTGAGCAACGGGATAATGAAGTGTATAGGGGTAAACCTTTGGCTGTAGGCTATTCCGGGCCTAGAGGTGTTGTGGCGGCGGCCAGTTACGAAGCTCGTCGTTATGGTGTACGTTCAGCGATGCCATCTAAAACGGCTCTTCGAAAGTGTCCTCATTTAATATTTACTAATGCTCGTTTCGATGTATATAAAGCTATTTCGAAACAGATAATGGAGATATTTCACGAATATACCGATTTGGTAGAACCGCTGTCGTTGGACGAGGCTTTTCTCGATGTCACAGAGAATCATAAGAATATACCTTCGGCTACGCAGATTGCCCAAGAGATAAAGCAGAAAATATTTGAAACTACTCGTCTAACAGCATCTGCTGGTGTTTCGTTCAATAAATTCTTGGCGAAAATAGCATCTGATCAAAATAAACCAAACGGTATTTTTGTTGTAAAGCCTAAAAATGCAGAACAGTTTGTAGAAGCGCTTCCAATAGAGCGTTTCTTTGGCGTGGGTAAGGTGACAGCCAAACTAATGCATCAATTGGGAATAAAAACCGGTTGGGATTTGAAACAACGCTCGGAGCATGAGTTAGTCGCTCATTTTGGGAAAGTAGGACATATTTACTACCAAAATGCACGAGCTATAGACGAAAGACCGGTAGAGTCTCATCGAATACGAAAATCAGTAAGCTCTGAAACAACGTTTGATCGGGATATCGATAGCTTAGATGAATTAGCAATAGAGCTGGATGTTGTTGCTCGTGATGCTTACGAATATATTGAAAAGAAAAAGTTTCAAGGTCGTACTGTAACTTTAAAACTAAAATATGCAGACTTTAAGATTGTAACTCGTAGTAAAACTTTTCCTTCATATGTTTCTAATTATGAGTTGTTTTATGGAGCCGGTTACGAGTTGCTTCAGAATGTAGATTTGTCACCTAAAGTAAGGTTGATAGGGCTTGGATTGAAGAACAATGAAGGAGATATGATGTGGGGAGATGCTGTTCAACTTCGTATTAATTTTGAAGATTGAGGTAATATGGTATAATGGGAAGCTAATATTATCTTTAAATCCTTTCACATATTCAGATAAGTCCTTACTTTTGCAGTAATGAAACCAAAAAAGAAAGGGCCATATAGCAATCGTACAAAGCATCTGCTTTTTTCTCTCAACGAAGAAGAGTATGCGCTTATATGCTCTTATATGAAAAAGTATAAGATTGAAAACCGTTCCCGTTGGTGTAGAGAGACTATTATTGCACATGTTCTTAAAAATCTGGAACAGGATTATCCGACCCTTTTTGGTGAAAATGAAATGCGCCGATGACAACTATACTCAACGATGAATATTTTATGCGCCATGCTCTAAAAGAGGCTCAGATTGCCTTTGATAAAGGAGAGGTACCTATTGGGGCGGTAGTTGTTTGTCAAGGGCGTATCATCGCAAGGGCTCATAATCTGACAGAAACACTTAATGATGTGACAGCCCATGCCGAAATGCAAGCCGTGACGGCAGCGACTAATTATTTGGGAGGGAAGTATTTAAAAGACTGTATATTGTATGTGACACTGGAACCCTGCCCCATGTGTGCCGGTGGTCTTCTTTGGTCGCAAATAACTAAAATAGTTTATGGCGCGAAAGATGAGAAAAAAGGTTATTCTCTTTTTCAGCCTAATATTTTACATCCTAAAACGACTGTTGTGTCGGGCGTATTAGAAATGGAAAGTGCATCTTTGTTGAAAGAGTTCTTTGTTCAGAAA
>NZ_JAEPKU010000040.1 GCF_016652235.1 Dysgonomonas sp. Marseille-P4677 | reverse complement strand
ATATTAGAAAAACAAATATATAAATATTATTCTAAAGTTAAATTAAGGTGAATATTTTATAATTAGAATATAGAATTTACTTCCTTTTCAATGATAAAACTTTATCTATACTGAAGAATTTCACCACAGAATTTCAAACAAAAGTGATAATAAAAAAAGGTTTAAAACCTGTAACTTTTGTCACCTTTTTGAAATTAAGGGAAAACCAAGTCTAATGTTTGCCATAAACTTCGCAAACAAATAGATACTATATGCTTATTCTAAGCAAAGAACAAACTATCTTTGTTGATATTTTGTTTATAAGATTCAGCATATCAATATGCTTTAATAGTGTAAATAATATGATTGAGAAAATAAAAATATTTATAACCAGACTAATACGGTTTTTATCTTATGACATCTGGCGTATTAATAAGAAGGACGGCCCATCTCGAAAGATAGGATTCTATAATATTATAAAATCCTTTATTCTGGCCATACGAAATATAGATGGAGCACAACTTTTCACTCGTGCATCTGCCCTCACATATAGTACATTATTGTCAATTGTACCTTTACTAGCTGTATTATTTGCTATAGCACGTGGATTTGGATTCCAGAATATTGTAAAGAGTCAGCTTTTCAGTTATTTTGCAGGGCAAGAAGAATTGCTTAATAAAGCTACAGCATTTATTGACAAGTCTATAGAATATGCGCAAGGTGGAGTATTTTTAGGTATTGGCGTCGTACTCCTATTATATACAGTCATCAATCTGTTATCTAATATCGAGGACAACTTCAATAGAATGTGGCAAGTAAAGACTGGGCGCTCGTATTTCCGTATGTTTACAGACTATCTTGCCTTAATTATTATCACACCCGTTTTCTTGATATGTAATGCAGGGATTACTATCATCCTGAATACGACTGCCGAGCAACAATATTTTCTGGGACTGGTCATGAGTCCTATAATGAAAATAGTTCCATTTCTTATTATAATCTTGTTGTTCACTATACTCTACATTTATATTCCAAACACAAAGGTTAAGTTCAAGAGTGCCCTCTTCGGTGGTATTTTTACAGGTATCGCTTTTCAAATATTCCAAGTCTTATATATAAACGGACAGATGTGGATATCAAAATATAACGCCATTTATGGTAGTTTCGCAGCATTACCGTTACTATTGTTGTGGTTGCAGCTAACATGGTTCTTTATCCTGTTTGGAGTGCAGTTATCTTTTTCTTTTCAGAATGTAAATAAATTCAACTTTGAACATGAAACATCAAATATTAGCCGCCGATATAAAGATTTTGTCACACTGCTTATTATGACTCTCATCGTAAAACGATTCGAGAAGGGACATACCCCTTATACAGCCGATGAGCTATCGGAATATTATAAAATACCGACTAAACTAACAAGCGATACATTATTCCACTTGTTGGAAGTCGGGATGGTAGTAGAAACTCCTACTGAAGATAACCTTGTGCCTGCTTATATCCCCTCATTAGATATTAATCATATAACCGTGGGCTTCCTATTTGAGAAAATAGATAGACATGGATCAGAAGATTTTATGATAGATACCGATATCCAATTTCAGAGTGAATGGGAGACAATTCTCCGAATAAGAGAATTTGATAATCATCCGGATGGAAAAAAGCTGCTAAAAGACTTGTAAAATGAATCGTTCTATTTTTTAATAATGAAACACGGTATCCATAATCTTACTGAAGGGAAAATATTTTCTACTCTCATCCGCCTAGCACTTCCTCTAATGGGAACCAGCTTTCTACAAATGGCATATACATTAATGGCTATGTCGTGGGTAGGACGGCTAGGCACTATATCTCATCCCGAAATAGCGACAAAGTCGGAAGCTGCAATAGGAGCTATAGGAATGCTCTTATGGCTTACGGCATCTGTTGCTTATTTAGCTATGATTGGATCTGAAGTAGCAGTGGGGCAATCGATCGGTGCTAGAAAAATGAAACGTGCTGCCATTTACGCCTCTCACTCTACAACTACATCTATCACTCTTGGTGTAATATGGGTGTCCATTTTATTTGTATTTGCCAATCAGATATTATCTTTCTTTAAATTAGAAGCTGATATAACAGCTGATGCCGTACTTTATCTGCGTATTCTTACCATCAGTCTACCGTTCCAGTTTTTGTCATATAATTTCACGGGTATATACAATGGTGCAGGTCGAAGTTTTATCCCATTCAGGAATAATGCTGCAGGACTTGTTGTAAACATGATTCTCGATCCTATATTAATGTTTGTAATGGGACTCGGGCTACACGGAGCAGCGATAGGAACAGTAATTGCCCAAATATTTGTATTTGCATTATTTTTCTATCAGATCAAATATGGCAATCGAATATTGGGTAACTTTTCTTTCTTTATCAGGCCTAAAGCTATTTATTTAAAGCGTATATTCTTTTTGGGAACTCCAGTTTCAATCATGAACTCTCTATATGCTATCATCAATATGAATCTGGCACGCGTAGCTTCAATACATGGTGGACACTTAGGGTTAATGACACAGACTACAGGCGGACAAATCGAAGCTGTTACGTGGAATACTTCACAAGGTTTTTCAACAGCTCTCAGTGCTTTTGTAGCACAAAACTATGCAGCAAATAAATTGGAACGGGGTAAGAAGGCCTACTATTACACCATACGTGTGATGCTTTCACTTGGTATCGTTGTTAGTATTTGTTTCATCTTATTTGGAGCACAAATCTTCGGCATTATTGTACCCGAAGAAAGTGCGATGAAAGCGGGTGCTCAATATCTTTTTGTAATGGGGCTTGTACAAATATTTATGATGTTTGAGTTAACGACGCAAGGTATGTTTAACGGTATAGGACGAACTATAGAACCAGCTATCATAAGTATCAGTTTCAATGCCCTTCGAATTCCATTGGCCTATTATTTAGCAGCAGAGATGGGAATAGGGGGTGTATGGTGGGCTATAGCCATATCCACAGTTTGCAAAGGGATAATACTACCTTTATGGTTCTCTGTAGTATACAGAAAACTAAAGAAGAAGAAACCAAAAATCGGATGATTACTTGTAGGTTTGTTGTGGATTGTGACTTAGCAGCCTCTCTCTCGCAGCCATTTCGTATTTAGTTCCAAGACGCCCATAATTACAATATGGATATATACTGATTCCTCCCCGAGGAGTAAAGATACCAACAACCTCTATATATTTCGGATCCATTAACTTTATAAGGTCTTTCATTATGATGTTTACGCAATCTTCATGAAAAGCCCCATGATTACGGAAACTAAACATATATAGTTTAAGGCTTTTACTTTCTACCATTTTCACATCGGGTATATAGTTGATGTGTATTGTTGCAAAGTCAGGCTGGCCTGTTATTGGACAAAGGCTAGTAAACTCGGGACAGTTGAATGTTACCCAATAATCATTTCCCTGATGTTTATTCTCAAATGCTTCCAGTACCTCCGGAGCATAATCATCTTTGTATTCGGTTTTTGCACCGAGATGACTTAATCCTTCTATCTTCATTATTCCTTTGTTTTTAAATAATTATCTAGTCCATGTTTGCGCAACTTACATGCCGGACATTGACCACAACCATCCGCTATTATACCATTGTAACATGTCAAAGTTTGAGTACGTACAATATTAAAAACACCGAGTTCGTCTGCTAACTGCCATACGGCAGTCTTATCTCTCCACATCAGCGGTGTATGAATCTGAAAATGTTCATCCATAGCTAAATTAATAGACGCATTAGCCGACAAGATAAATGTATCTCTACAGTCGGGATAACCACTGTAATCGGCTTCAGAAACACCTGTTATAATATGACGAATACCATGTGATCGAGCAATGACTGCTGCAAAGGTAAGGAATAACAAGTTACGTCCCGGAACAAATGTATTCGGATACGAATCTTGTGGTTTTTCCTGATCCATTACGATATCACTAGTCAGTGAATTGACTGATAATTGACTGATAATAGATGCATCCAATAACTGGAATGGAATATTAGCTTTCTCTGCTATTGCTTGTGCTACTTCTATCTCTTTCGAATGGCGCTGACCATAAGTGAAACATAAAGTGCGAACTGAAGAGAAGTTCTTTATTGCCCAATAGAGGCATGTTGTTGAATCTTGTCCACCCGAAAACAAGACCAAAGCCGATTCTTTATTATTCATGTATTCTTTGTTTTTTACGTGGTTCATCCTAAGCTACACGGGAAGGTATTGACCTTTCGAATACAAAAGTAGTATTTTTTTAGACTTTATTCTTCAAAAATTTCCCTAAAAAGAATAATTGTTATACTTTTGCACACATCAAATGACTCCGTAGCTCAGCTGGTAGAGCAATTGACTCTTAATCAATGGGTCGAGGGTTCGAGCCCCTCCGGGGTCACAGAAACGACAATATAAAGGCTATTTATCGACTAGATATATAGCCTTTATTGTTCTGGAAAGGTTATATGCGATGTCATTTTTAATACACTAATTCAGGAACTTATAAATATTGTTTTTGGATATATAAGTTATAGGTATTATAAAAGTTACTTTATTTTAAAGTTTAAAGCAATTATAAATACCTTTAAAAAATAGGCTTTATGTTTAGAACGAGGGTGTAAATGTACATCCTCGTTTTTTATTTTATTCAATAGTCTCTTATAAAGCTCTTCCTTTAAATATATCAGAGTCCGCCTCTTGATATAATTTTCCTGTAAATGTTATCCGGTTGCTATTGAAATTAGGATTGATTGTGGCAGAACACTGATTCGTCCCATTAATCATTTGAATAGTTACAGTAGCAGATACTCCCACTCCTATAACCCCCATCGTAAAGGTTATATTTCCTTTTTTATCTGTAACCATTTTTACATTTGATGCTGTGCCATCGACTGTAATACCTCCGATACCGTTAGGGCCTGCATAAGGTGAATTAAACGCCATTTGAATAGTCGCTTTATCACCGTGCATGGAGACAAAATTTGTATTGGCATTTACATAAGTAAAGTGTCCGTACTTAAATGTAATACGATCTGCTTCAAGTACGAACTCCCGATCATTCAAAGCCTGAACAGCTTTGTCAAACCATATTTTTTGTTCCCTTTCTTTAGCTGCGGCTTTAGCCGGATCTTTTTGTGTCTTACAGCCTGCTAAAGTCAAAGATATTAGTATTAGTACAAATAATACCTGTTTCATGATCCCATTGTTTAAAATATTAACAAATATAGATGATGAATGGTTTGTTCTGTAGCTCTCTTTAAATACTTTTTATTTTATGTAAATAATGTTTCATGAATAATCTCCCCTACTGTAGGATGAGGAAATACGATTTTCTGAAATTCGTCTATTGTAAAACCTTTTTCAATAGCGATCCCTGCAATAACAATTAATTCTGATGCCGGATTACCTAACATATGGCAGCCGATTATTTTGTCGTCATCATTAATTATTAGTTTACAGACTCCGTTGCCTAATTCATTTTCAGCAACAAAACGCCCAGAGTAGGCCATTGGTAATTTCAATACCGAATATTTGACCTCTTTCGTGGTTAATTCCTCTTCTGTTTGGCCTGTGCCGGCTATCTCAGGATTGGTATATACCACACCGGGAATAGCTTTGTAACTCATATGGTCATCCTTGTCTAAAATATGGTTTATGGCTACTTCAGCTTCTCGTACAGCAGTGTGAGCTAATAGGGAATGTCCGGTAATATCTCCACATGCATAGACATTAGGATGTGAGGTATTCATAAATTCATTGACTTTTACTCCATTACCGAACATCTCTATATTCAGTTTATCCAGATTTAGATTTGTCGTGATTGGTCTTCTCCCTGTGCTCAGTAATATTTGTGAGGTCTCTATACTAGATTGTTCCCCATCTTTTTCTATTATCACCTCATTGTTTTTTACTTCTATAACTTTAGTGTTGAGATGAAAATCAATACCTTTTTTTGTGTATTCGGTTCGGAGCATAGCGGATAATTCTTTATCCATTGCCCCTAATATTTCGGGCAGCATTTCTATAACGCTGACTTTTACTCCCAAACTGTTAAAGAAAGATGCAAATTCTACACCGATAACTCCTCCTCCGATAATAGCTAGAGAATTTGGTAATTCTTTATTGTCTAACGCCTCTTTAGATGTCCAGTATGGGCTATCTTTTAGTCCTTTTATCGGAGGTATTATTGTTTCCGATCCAGTACATAGCAAAAGCTTTTTAGCCTTAATGATTTCTTCATTGCAAGATATAAGAATGTTTTGATTATCATCCTCTCCGTTAATAGTCGCTTCTCCGTTTACTACCGTAACTTCATGCGCATTCATCTTCTGTTTAATGCCTGCGACAAGCTTACGGACTGTTTTTTGTTTTCGTGCAATAATTTTGTTTAGATCGAAGGTCGTTTCCCCTTCTACCGAAATTCCATATTTTGAAGAATTCTTTATATTATCTAGATTCTTAGCAGAGTATAGTAATGTTTTGGTTGGTATGCAACCTTCGTTTAGGCAGACTCCACCCAGTGCGTTTTTTTCAAAAAGAATGACTTTTAATCCATTTGCTGCAGCTCGTTCAGCAGCAGTATATCCTGCTGGTCCGCCGCCAATAATAGCAATATCGTATAACATAGTATCAGTGTTTTATATTTAAGGTAAAGATAAGAAATTAATATAGGCTAGTGATTGGTTCCCTCAAATAAGTCGTGACTAGTTTTTCCATCACTTGTTTTCCGCTTGAAATTATTAAATGTGTAACTTAGAGTAAGATTTATTAACGGATATTTAGGACGAATGTGTGTTACCGATTGTAGGTTAGCTGTATTAATATCGCTAGTATAACGTGCTGAATTGAATACATCGCGGAAACTAAGTACAGATGTTAGTTTTCTGTTGAATAACTGTTGTCTGATCGCAAAATTTGCGTACCAAAACGAAGCGGCTTTTCCTTGCGTGGTTACAGTCGGTCCGACAAAGTTGGCATCGAATTGTATTTTTGTGTATTTACCAAGATCGAAAGAGTTATTCCAGGCTATATCGTAGTTTGTACTTTTCTCATTATAGCCATCGGTTTTGTACTCATTCTCTACTTTGTAACTATACAGGTTACCATTTATCGTTGTACTCCACCAGCGTAGAGGCTGCAGTTGCCCATTTAATTCAAGTCCCATCGAACGGTCGTGTCCGACATTTGCCATCGAATCGAGAGTGACCCCTGCTTCGTACGGAATCCGCAGCCGTTCAATTTTGTCTTTTCTGTTTCTATAAAACAATATTGTCGAAATAGTATGGTTGTCGATATTTTTTTTATAGTTCAATTCATAAGAATTAATATATTCCGGACGAATATCAGGATTTCCTATTTCTGCTGAATAATAATCGCGATAGGTAATATAAGGTTCCATAAAGAAAAGCTCAGGTCTTGTTGTTCGTCTCGAAAAGGACGCTGTTATTTTATGGTCGTTAGGGAATGTATAACCTAAATGAACAGATGGGAATACTTCGAAACGGTTTACTGTACGGTTAGCCCATTCTTTCGAGCTTCTCAATACCTGATGAGTATGTTCACCTCGTATTCCTACTTGTAAATCGAGTGATTTATAACTTTCAGATCCTATAATATATATGGAGTTTATTCCTCGTTGAAAATAGAATGTATTATAGATGTCGTTGCGCCAATAAAATTCTTTTTTTGACGGATCCCAAGATTGCATGCTATAATCGCCATCTTCCAGATATGAGAAGTATTGGTATCCGGCTTCCAAAGCTCCTGTTTTGCTGTAAGGCAGGATATAATCCAAATTGCCACGTACAGTCCAACGATGTTCGTCTTCCCATGCTCGATGCCCTTGTTGGCGTTGATTATCCAAATCGAATAAGTCGCTTTGGAAGTATTCTAATGCATCACCTCCATATTTGAGATAAAAGCTCCCTGTTAATAAATGCCCTTTTTCGTCGAATTTGTGATTAAATGCAACAGTTCCTTGATAATAGGTTTCATGTAGATCATAATCGTCACGGCTATTGTATATTCCCTGCTCAAATATTCCTTTTGCATCAGAACGTTCTTCGGTATAAAATAGATCGCCTTTTCGAGCTCTTTTGGCATATCCTATTTCTCCATCAAGGCTTATTTCAGTCTTTGGAAGTGCGTATGCCCATCCTCCTTTTATGGAGTAATTAGTATTTTTTCCTTCACGGGGACCATTGGAGTGAGAGACAGTAGTTGTATCACGTACAATTGTTGTTTTCTGCTGATCGAAGCTACTTTTGCGGATAGGTTGGCTCCAAACGCCACCTATAAACCATCTTGAATGCTTGTTTTGCTGGTTTATAAGGAAGTCGAAGCTGTTTGAGAGGACAGTACTGCCGCTTATATTGACCATACCACTCAGTCCATGGCCCATATTTCGTTTGGTGATGATATTAATGATACCAACATCACCTTCTGTATCATGTCGGGCCGATGGCGTTGTAATGATTTCGATATTGTCTATCTGACCTGCCGGAATTTGTTCTAAAGCTTGTGTTCCTTTGAATGGACTGGGTTTGCCATCTATATACACAGAAAATCCGCTACTTCCCCTAAATGTGACTTCTCCCTCTACATCAACACGTATAGATGGAGTATTCGATAGGATGTCGACAGCTGAACCTCCGCTAGCCATAATGTTTGAAGATGCGTCTATTATTTTTTTGTCGAGTTTGTAGATAACTTGTCTTTTTTGTGCTTCTATAATGACTTCCGATAGTCCTATTTCTAAGGGTTTAAGTTCTACAATACCTAAGTCGATTCTTGAAGATGTAGTGAGTATTATGCCGGAACCGTTGTATAGATCGTAGCCGACTAGTTTGACTAATAAATTGTATTCCCCATCTTTTATTTCGATGAATGAAAAACTACCATCTCTTTCCGAGTATGTATGGGCTATCGGAGTCGGATTATTTTTTTCGAAAAGAATAACATCAGCAAATTCAAGAACTGTATTTGTTCCAGACTCAATAATCTTTCCTCTGATTCTAGGCGAGGAAGGTGCTGCAGAAATTAGTAAGCTAATAAAAAATAAAATCGTTAAAAGACTTGGGCGTATCTTTTTCATGGACTATGGTTAATCGAATTAATGTTAAAATAACTCCAAATTTAACATTAATATTTCATATCCTATTTATTGCGAACCTTTATTATAAAGTATTTTTTTATTGTTACAAATCAAAAAGTGAAATTAAAGGTTTTTACTTATAATATATTCGCAAAAATTAGGCAAGATTATTATATTTTACAGAGTTCGAATATATAATGCCAGAGACTGGTATTAAGATTAGGATTACAGCTCTTAATAAAAACATATATAATCTTTCGAATTATGTGTATACTGTTTGTTTATCAGCTGAGTATTATTATTTATCATCTTTTAATTCATTTAAATAAAACTCACTCACATAATTGTCTATCTGATTATAGAAATCTTTTAACTCTGAGGTTAATTGTTCATTTTTTCGCCATTTTTCTAATAAAGAATTTCCATTTTCTAAAATGAGATTTTCTATAGGTTTTATTTTTTGTAATATTCCTGTTTGATTTGAGGTGAGAAGAGCCGCCAAATTAATGTAATCATTACCTTCCCCAACCGAAATAGGAAAAAGTTCTTTTTTTAGAAATAGAGACCAATTGCAGAGGTCTGCATTCTCCGATCTTTCGGCTATTAAGATAGATGGATAAATGTTATTCTTATTTAGCCATACTGGTATAGCAACTGATGTAAGCGGCGAGCCTAGTATAGTCCACATAGTTGTAAGAGCCGGAGGTTCATCTCCTTTTGTTCCCTGAACTACTATGACTGACGATGTTGAATAACGTGGGATAAAGTCTCGGAAAGGAACATATATAGGTTTGTCGTTATTTAAAGGTATATTATTATATAGGTTTGTTCCGGTTAATCCATGCTTGAGATTACGGGATACATCTTGTAATAGAAACTTGTATGAAAGTGAATTGGATAATGCTGCTTGATAAAGTATTGGTTCAGCGGCCATATATCGGCTTATACCTTTGTCTCTATTTCTATCACCTGAAAAAGAATAGTTTGTGCGGATCAGGTATCCCCTGGGTGCTGTAAGAGGATCATTTGCGTCGAATTTTTTATAAGAGTAATCGCCGGTTTCGTAGTATGCGGCACCTCCCAGTGCATCTATTACACCAAAATTAGCACTCAGATACATTGGTTTAGGTAATGAATCAAGCAAACGTTCAAAGTCAGCTAAAGTTGCACATTGCTGTAGGGCCAGTTTCATTACTACGCCTTCTAATTCGTCTTTTCCGGCCTGTTCGGGATTGAGATTGTATGAGGCCGAGTTCATAATGGCAAAGCCTGTCGAATTGTAGCCACCCCAGACTTCTTTCCCATATTTGTCGTTACTATTTACTATGCCTATATATTTGTATTTGCCGTCATCGAAATACATCACTTTATTTTGTAATGCGTCTGTATCCCTGTGTTTGTAAAGTAAAGGGCGGCCATCTACTGTATACTTACCCGAGATAATAGCAGTAGTGCATGCCACGATCGGTAGAAATGTAGCAAGTAGCAAAAGAAATATTGTGTAGAGACGTTTCATGGTTGATTTAATTTTTATAAAGCTAAGAAATTATTCTACATAAATCATCTTTTTTGTCATACCTCCATCTATAATAATATTCTCTCCATTTATAAAATTGTTATCCGGATGACATAAGAAAAGACATGCTCGGGCAATATCTTCTGGGATGCCTACTCGTCCCGATGGATGTTGCTCATGGTCTATGGGGCGTAGATTTCCATAATGTCCGGTATCTATCCATCCCGGACTAATACAGTTTACCGTAATATTGTATTTGCTCAGAGAAATAGCGAGAGCATGAGTGAGCGAAACTATACCTCCTTTCGAAGCAGCATAGGCCTCAGAGTCTGGTTCGCTCATCAAATGACGGGTAGAAGCTATATTGATTATGCGTCCGTATGTGTTTAATTCTTTGTTTTGATCTCGATGTTTAGCCAATAATTTTGCGGTGATAAACGCCGGACGAAGATTCGTTTTTAATATCTTATCAAAGTCTTCTATCGAAACATTAAGTATAGAATCAAAATTGCTGATCCCTGCATTATTGATAATAATATCTATATTTTCCTTTACATCGAATATGTTATTTACCAGATTTACTAACATATCCTTATCTGTAATGTCAACTTTAGAAAAAGTACAATTAACATTGTTGAGTTCTTTACATAGCCGGAGTCCCGCTTCTTCATCGGTATCACAAAAAATAACCTCAGCACCTGTCTCACAAAATGCGGTAACAATTGCCTTGCCTATGCCATTGGCACCTCCTGTGATAAAAACGATTTTGTTTTGAAATGTATTATCGGCAGTGGTTTTCATTTTAAGACTGAAATTTCATTGATTATCTCTCCCCACTTATTTTCTACGATTTTGGCACCTATTTCCTGAATGACATGTGCCGCTAGTAATGTTCCTATTTGTCCACAAGTATAGAGGGAATAATTGTTGATCATACCATAAATGAACCCAGAGGCATATAGGTCTCCTGCACCGGTTGTATCTATACAATTTACCTTAAGTGCAGGGACAAATACTTTCTCGTTTCCTTGTTGAATCCATGAGCCTTTAGAGCCTGTTTTTACAACGGCAATATCTACTAATTGAGCTAATGTTGAAACAGCTTTTTCGGACTCCATATCCAGGAGAGCTTTTGCTTCTTCTTCATTAGCAAAAATGATATCTACATATTGTGGTATAACCTCCAGAAGGAACTCCCTGTTTTCTTCTACAACATTATAACTGGCCATATCCAGTATAACTTTAGATCCAGCCTCTTTGGCTAACATAATTGCTTTTTTTATAAGATCATGACTTTGCACAAGATAGCCTTCGATATAAAAATATTTATAATCTCTAAAATCATTTTCTTGCAGTTCGTTGGCATTTAGAAGAGCTGCTGCCCCTAGATATGTGCCAAAGGTACGCTCTCCGTCTTTAGAGATAAAAGTGGATGCAACCCCCGAGGCCTCATTAACTTCTGTCAAATGCAATCTGACATTATGTTTTTTTAAATCTTCCTTATAATATTTGCCATAAAAATCGGAACCTATACGTCCTAGAAACCCAGTATCGATACCTAAGCGCGCAAGTCCCACAATTGTATTGGAAGCGGAGCCTCCGGAAACAATATTCTTTTGTAATTTGTTAATTTCTTTACTTATTATTTCCAGTTTAGAATCGTCTATTAGCTGCATGCTGCCCTTGGGTAATTCAAGCGTTTCCAATAACTTATCGTTTTCCATAACCGCAAGTACATCCACAAGGGCGTTACCCATTCCCAATACTTTTTTCATTCTTATTAATTTTTTTGCATAAAGATATTGCATAATTCAGAAATAAGGCCTATTTTTGCGTCACTTTTAAGAGAAAAACATTCTTCCTTAGCTCAGTCGGTTAGAGCATCTGACTGTTAATCAGAGGGTCCTTGGTTCAAGTCCAAGAGGAAGAGCAAGAGGGCAGTTGTCTATTTTGATGGCTGCTTTTATTTTTTAATAGCAGGTATACCTTTGATATAAAAGAGAGCTACTGATAACAAATATCAGTAGCTCTCTTTATACTTACAATTATTTATTATTAGAAACGTTCTGTTTGGTTTATATGAATGATCTTTTGGTATATAGTTTAGTTATCTAAGCTTTTTAGTATGCGCCGGGCTTCCAATTTGCCCTTTTCCAGAATACTTTCCATCGATACCGTATTTCCATGTTGTCGCTTACTTTCATTAGATGCTTCCATGAAAGTGAATATTTCTATGGTTTCTTCGGGGTTAACAGGAATCTCCTTTGTTCTGAAAAATTTAAGAATTTCATCTAGTAATACTTTGTATCCATCATATCCTCCGGCTTGTACCATTTTTCCGCTACAAAATACTGTTCCTCCAAAGTAGTTATGTCCTGTACGGATTGCTCTAAATGTGCCTATTCTGCCATCTGCCCATACGCCGGTCACAACGCTGAAGTCTTTTGTCGATTGGCGGCTTACCTCTACACATCCTGTACCCATAACGGTGTATAGTGTTTCCACACCATGTATACCATACCATGTGAAGTCGGCATGGCTAGGTTCGTATGCATCGGGCGAATAGCAATCTGCACCAAGTACCTTACCATGTTCGCCTTTACGAATTTCTTGATTTATTGGGGAATATCGCAGAACTGAAGAAGAGAATATTTGGACATTATATTTTTTAGAAAGTTCGAATATAGCAATGGTTTCGGCCAGATTGGCTGCGACTGGTTTATCAATAAACATAGGTTTTCCTGACTTAAATACTTCAAGTGCTTGTTCTAAATGTAAGTTGCCGTCATTGGTCTCCAGAAGCACACAATCTACAAGTTTAAGCATTTCAGCTATTGAAGTTGTTATTTTAACTCCATTGTTTTTAGCTTCTTCCATGTATCCGGGTATACGTTTGGCGCTACTTTCTATTGTTTTTGAACCATAAGGATATGCTGCAACAACTTTGAACCCTTTATATTGTTCAGGTGCATTTTCATCATTCAGGAGTTTGATGAAAGCGGGAGAGTGCGATGTATCTAGTCCTATAATTCCTAATTTGATAACATTCTGGGAATATATACATACGGATATAAAAAAATATAAAATTGATAATGTTATAATTCTTAGTTTCATATGTCGATAAATTTTTAATTGTTATTTAGTACAGGATGAAAATATATACTTCTTATAAGATTTTTTTACAAAACTAACAAAGACGAGCTTTCTTTATCTAAGTATAGATTTATATTATCCTTGGTTCTTAAAATAGATGCAGGACACGCTTCTGTAATTTCCCCATTTATCATATTGTATACTGCCTGTGCCTTTGACTTGAATGGTACGATACAAAACAAATATTCGGCAGAGAGTAGAGTTGGTATTGTTAGGGTAAGCGCTTTATCCGGTACATCTTCTATTTTGTCGAAACACTTGTCGTTTACCTGTTGTTGTCTACATCTTTCGTCCAGCATAACAGCTTTTACCGTTTCAGGATCATTGAAGTTTGCAACATGAGGGTCATTGAATGCAATATGTCCGTTTTCTCCTATTCCTAAACATATAATTTTAGGTGGGTATTTTTCCAGTAAGGCTGTATATCGCTTACATTCTTCTTCAATAGGTTTGTTTCCGTCAAGATAATAAATATTTCGGAAAGGGAGTAACCCGAATATTTCTTTTTTAAGGAAATTGCCAAATCTTTGAGGTGCATTTTCGTTCAAGTTAATATATTCATCAAGATGAAAAGCATTTATTCGTCCCCAGTCAATGTCTTTATATGTGATAAGTTCTTTGAAGAAATCAGATTGGGATGGAGCTGCTGCAAAAATCATATTAATATATTCATTTTGGCTTAGGAGTTCCTTTATTTTTGAAGACACATCAAGTGCTGCACTGACAGACATATCCTTGGTTGAGGTATATATTTTTACCGTCAGTTTATCCTTTTTTAAAATCATAATTAAACATTAAGTGTTGTATGTATAAATAATTTTACCTTTTACGATTGTTGTTTGTATTGAAATGTCAGAGTCGAAGATTATGATATCGGCATCTTTTCCTACTTCCAAAGAGCCTTTGGTTTTGTCAATACCTAGAATACGGGCTGGATTTTGACTCATCATTTTTACAGCGTCAAAAAGTGAAATCTCTGCAATTTGTATCATCGTACGAATCAGGCGGTCTGCTGTTGCCACACTACCGGCAAAGGCTGTGCGGTCTGGTAGTTTAGCTACTCCATCCTCGACAATCACCTTTTGTCCATTATTCTTATTTCCTAGTATATATTCGCCGTCGGGCATTCCGGCAGCTCTCATAGAATCGGTGCATAAAGCGATCTTATCAAACGCTTTGAATTTGCAAACAAATTGTAATAATGGTTTAGGGAGGTGTATTCCGTCCGCAATTATCTCAACGCTCATGTCATCAATCATGTACGATGCTTCTAAGGCTCCTGCATAGCGATAGGCATTGCGTCTTGTGATGCTTGACATGCAAGAATAAAGATGTGTGACATGTGTAAATCCACATTTATATGCATCTACAACTTCTTCGTAAAGAGCATCCGTATGTCCAAGTGATGCTAGGATGCCTTTCGAATATAATAGCTGTCCAAGTTCTAGTGCACCATCCAATTCCGGGGCCATGCTCCAACGGATTATATGCTTCTCACCTTTCTCCAATATAGCATTATACTCTTCCGGTATAGGATTTCGTAAATATTTAGGGTCTTGTGCCCCTCGCTGATTGTATGCAAAATATGGTCCTTCCAAATGGAGTCCGAGTAAATCTGCTCCATCTATATTGTTTTTTTTTGCCTGCTCATATATGTCAAATGTATTTAGAAGTTCTTCTATTGTGCTGGTCAATGTAGTGGGAACTAAGCTGGTTGTCCCGTATTTAGCATGTGCACGAGCAGCACCAAGGTAGGCCTCTACAGTATTATCCATAAAATCGTATCCACCTGCGCCATGTGTGTGTATATCGATAAATCCGGGAGATACATAATTCCCTTTTGCATCAATTACCAGATCAGAGTCCGTACAAAAGTTGAAGTTACCTTCTCCAAGTTCAGAAATAATACCATCAGTGCATACAATGAAAGCTCTCTCCAATACCTTGTTCGGTAAAATAAGAGTCGCATTTTTTATTATAATTCTCATATTAGATTTGTATTATTAGTAACTAACGAGATAGTGATTCAATGATGTTTCAAAATTACGCTTTTATAATTTCAGAATAAGGTTTGTAATGCGAATGACTATCCTCATAAGACGTCAAAGTTTTCTTTTGTCAGAAAAGATATTATAAAAGTATAAAGAGGATGTTTTGTCTATAGTATACCATTTACTCATAAGGTTTTAAAGTGTAATTTAAAACCTTATATAGTAATTTCCTTTATAGAATAAATATTATCTGGCGTATCGGGTTGTTAGTCGGATAATAGCTGATCCTTGCGTGTAATAGTATTATTTATAAAAATAAAATTTAGTTACTGTTTTTTATATAGCTTCCTATATTCTGCCGGTGATATAGATTTGTATTTTCGAAAGATACGGGACACGTTTTTGTAATCATCAAATCCGGCTTGAATAGCAGCGTCCGGTAAATGCAGATCGGAGGTCAGAAGTAATTTGATGAAATGATTAATTCTTTGGTCCAGAATGCATTGGTATATAGATGTACCTGTGAGACGTTTAAACTTTTTTTCAAGAACTCTTCTGGATAAAGGAACTAAGTCGATCAGGTCACTGACTGATATCTTATTACTATAATTCTCATTAATATAATCCAGTATTGTTTTGATATGCTCGTCTGGGACTGCATATTTATCTGTCGAGGCCCTGTTTTCTATATATAAAGGCTTAATGACGATGTTGAATGCCTCATTTATTTCACCTTTTACATACTTATCTAATAATTTTGCTGCCTGATACCCACCGTTTTCTACATCAAGAACAATGGAAGATAGAGTGGGAGTAGACAGATTGCACAATAGAGTGTCGTTATCCACACCTAATATAGCAACTTCATCGGGAATATTAATATTGAATATATTACAAGTTTCGGATATTTGAAGTGCATAATAATCGTCACAAGCAAAAAGTGCAATAGGTTTAGGCAGAGACTGTAGCCATTTGCCCATATACTCGGTGTTATATAACCATTCTTTATTATCAGGATTTTTATTTTCTAAGACTTTACACTCATAGCCATATTTTTCGATTCTTTCTTTGTATCCGAATCCTCTTTCCCGCGACCATATGGCATTTTGATATCCATAATATGCAAAATTTCGGTAGCCCTTTCCTATGAAAAAGTCGGCAGCCATGGTGCCGGTTTCGTAGTAGTCTCCGGTTAGATTAGATATGGCTTTATTTCTTTCACGATAGTTTTGTACAATAATAGGGATATCCAGAGTGTTGAATAGTTCCAGATTCACATCCCGTAGTTGGGCAATTATGGCATCAGCTTTCCATTTCTTCGCAAAATCGACAACACCATCCTCTCCATATATCATTTGATAGTATAAAGGCATGCGTAAAAAAGACCAGGGACCGACTTCTCTGGAATAGCGGATAATACCTTCCAGTAATCGGCGGCTATATCCACTTGAAAAATCTGTTAGAACGAGTATTTTCAACATAGTTTATCCGATCAACTTAAAATTTGAAACTTACAAAAGGGTACTGTGTACTTACAATTACATAATTCAGATTTTAAAAATAAGCTAAAATGATTATTTATTCATTACAATATTCAAATTTAATGTTTTATTTTATGTACTGAAGCTAAAATCTATTATATTAGGACCTGAAAAATTAAACTGGTGTAATTGTAAGGCTAACGGTTATTTGAAAATTTAATATACAAAGAAAAGACATTATCTACAACATTATACTATTGACCTGAATCATTAAATCATATTGGATTTAGATTGAAGACTATCTGATAATGGATGTGATTCCTAATGTTATAAATTCATAATAATATCTGCTTTTGACATAAAGTCAATAGTGTTTGCTTTTGTGTAAACTTAAGTAAAAGGGAGTCTTATTTGTTTAAAAATACAATAAACCGATGTTGACGTTTTTTGAGCATACTAAGGCGTCATTTGAGTTTCGTTTTGATTCAAATAAGAGTTTCTTTGTATTACTATCGAAGAATTAGATTTAACCACTATAAAAAACATTATCATGAGTACACGACGTGATTTCTTAAAAAAAGCAGTAATGGGAGCTTCTGCTCTTTCATTCGGGGGAGTATTAAATGGAATGAGTGCTAAGAGTTATTCTAATATAAGCGGAGCAAACGAAAAAATAAGAGTTGCCGCAATTGGAGTTAACTCTAGGGGTGGTGCCTTGGCTGCAAACTTCGCAAAGCAAAAAGGGTGCGAGATAACATATGTTTGTGATGTAGATAGTAGGGCTATAGCAAAATGCTCTGATGCTGTGGCAAAAATTCAAGGTTTTAGACCAAAAGCAGAAAAAGATATACGAAAAGTTCTTGAATCGAAAGATATCGATGCTGTAATTATAGCAACACCTGACCATTGGCACGCTCCCGGTGCTTTAATGGCAATGCAGGCCGGGAAAGATATATATTTGGAGAAACCATGCAGTTACTGTCCAGAGGAAGGTGAAATACTTATTAATGCTGTTGCAAAATACAATAGGGTTCTCCAAATGGGGAATCAGAGGCGTTCCTGGCCGAATGTGATGGAAGCAATACAGGCTATTAAGGAAGGTATTATAGGAAATGTTCATTTCGGAAAAGCTTGGTATACAAACAATCGCCCGTCGATAGGGATTGGCAAAGAGGTTGCTGTGCCCGAATGGCTCGATTGGGATTTGTGGCAAGGGCCTGCACCACGTGTGGCTTATAAAGATAATGTGGTTCATTACAATTGGCATTGGTTTTGGCGTTGGGGTACGGCAGAATCTATGAATAATGGTACACATATGGTCGATCTTTTGCGTTGGGGAATGGATGTGGATTACCCCACAATGGTAAATTCTGCAGGAGGCCGTTATTATTATAAAGATGATTGGGAAACTCCCGATACTCAGGTTATAAATATAGAGTTTGGAAAAAGCAAATCGATATCTTGGGAAGGAAGAAGTTGTAATGGAAGAACTATAGAAGGCAGTAGTGTAGGTTCTATGTTTTACGGAGATAAAGGAAGCATGTTGATTACAGGTAGCGATGGCTATCGGGTATTCGATATGGATAATCAAGTGGTAAAGCAACAATATAGTAAGCTTGAGATAGATCCACGAAATCTGATGAATCCGGCAGAGAGTCTGGACGCATTACATATAAATAACTTTTTCGATGGTATAAGAAAGGGTGCAAAGTTAAATTCAGATATAGTTTCAGGTCATAAGAGTACAGTGTTGATGCAGGTTGGAAATATTTCGCAGCGTGTAGGTCGGTCTTTGAATGTCGATTCAGCTAATGGACGTATCATTCAGGATGCTGAAGCGACGAAGTATTGGAGCCGCGATTATGAGCAAGGTTGGGAAATGAAACTCTAGACTTGAGATGAACAGTATACAGAAGAAAAACTTAATTTGAATACCCATGGAACAACAAAATAATCAACAATTAAACAAGCATAATACAACAATTGCAATAATCATAGTTGGGGCAATGTTTTTTATTTTCGGCTTAGTTTCATGGGTTAATGCAATACTTATACCATATTTCAAAATTGCATGTGAGTTAACGCATTTCGAATCATATTTTGTTGCTTTTGCATTTTATATAGCCTATTTCTGCTTGTCTATTCCATCTGCTCATATTCTAAATAAAGTAGGATATAAACGAGGTATAATGTACGGATTTATTTGTATGTCTGTTGGAGCCGCATTATTTATTCCGGCGGCCTTGACCCGGACATATGGGATTTTTCTGGCCGGACTTTTTGTGATAGGAGCCGGATTAACAATCTTACAATCGGCTGCAAATCCATATATAACTATTGTGGGACCTATCGAGAGTGCAGCCAAAAGGATAAGCTTGATGGGGATATGTAATAAGATTGCAGGAATCATATCTCCACTCATTTTTGCAGCTGTAGTTCTGAAAGTGACGGATAGTAGTTTATTTACTCTTTTAGAATCGGGAACATTAGACGAAGCTTCTAAAAATATGATGCTGGATGATTTAATTCGTCGTGTTATAAAACCGTATGCGATATTATCTATAATATTATTGTTATTTGGAATATTTATCCGCTATTCTGTTCTTCCTGAAATTGATCCAGAGGAGAATAATAAAGAAGAAGAGAATTGCAATCATAAAAGAACTTCTATCTTTCAATTTCCATATCTGATACTTGGTGCTATTGCTTTGTTTATTCATGTGGGAACACAGATTGTGGCTATCGATACCATAATAAGTTATGCCGGATCGATGGGGATGAATCTGTTGGAGGCTAAAGCCTTTCCTTCTTATACACTGACTGCTACAATAATAGGATATATGATTGGTATTATTTTAATTCCTAAATATATTTCTCAAACAAAGGCATTACAATTTTGCTGTACACTTGGATTAATATTTTCAATAGCCATTATTCTTGTAAATAAAGAAGTGATAATTCTTGGACATGAAAGTACTCTTTCCATATGGTTTTTATGTGCATTAGGATTACCGAATGCTTTGATTTATGCTGGTATATGGCCATTGTCTATTAAAGGTTTGGGGCGGTTTACTAAAATTGGTTCATCCTTAATGATTATGGGATTGAGTGGCAATGCAATTATGCCGATAGTCTATGGTTCTTTTGCAGACCGATGGGATTTGCAAAGTGCTTACTGGATATTGATTCCTTGCTATATTTATTTGATATTCTTTGCTGTGGTGGGGCATAGAATTCAAACTTGGTCGTTCAAAAAAACAAACTAAACTCGTTTGATATATGAAATATTTAAGATATCCATTCTGTTTTTTTGCAGTTCTGGTTCTTATAACAGCCTGTAATATGCAATCTGGAAATAAAAAGTTCGATGGGTCGGAAGGTGAGGTACGGTTAATAACAGTAGCTCCTGGTCATTTCCATGCGGCCTTGTTGCAGAAAACGATGTTGAAGCAATTGAATTATAATGTACAAGTTTATGCTCCAAATGGACCTGAGTTAGACAATTATCTGGCTCTTATCGATTCATATAACAATCGCGAAAACAATCCTACATATTGGAATCCTAAAGTGTATACAGGAAGTGACTTTTTAGAAAGAATGCTTTCTGATAAGAATGGAAATGTTGTAGTATTAGCCGGAAATAATCAGCTGAAAACAGACTATATTCTTAGATCTGTCGGTGCTGGTCTGAATGTGTTGGCCGATAAGCCGATGGCAATAGATAAAGCTTCTTTCGAGCAATTGAAAAGTGCATTTATTCTTTCCGCTAAAAACGATGTTCTTTTATACGATATCATGACCGAGCGCTATAGCTTTATTAATATATTAAGTAGGGTACTTATGCAGGATAAAGCGTTTTTTGGGACTTTGACTACCGGGACTTCACAAAGTCCGGCAGTGGAAATGGAGAGCGTGCATCATTTCTATAAAATTGTATCAGGTAATCCGCTTAGTCGTCCTGCATGGTATTACGATGTAGAACAGCAAGGCGAGGGAATTGTGGATGTTACTACACATCTGATCGATTTGATCAATTGGAAGTGTTTTCCTGAGATTTCCCTCGATTATAAAAAAGATATAAAGGTCACATCTGCCCGGCATTGGGCTACTCCTATATCACCTGAACAGTTTCGCCGTTCAACCAAGATAACCGAATATCCGGAATATTTAAATAAATATGTGAAAGATTCGACCTTGTATGTGTATGCCAATGGAGAAATTGGTTATCAGGTGAAAGGCGTAAATGTCGGTATAAAAGTTATTTGGAATTATGAGGCTCCTGAAGGAACCGGAGATACACATAGAACCGTAATTAATGGAACAAAAGCTATCATATTGGTCTTGCAAGGTGAAGAACAAGGATATAAATCAAAGCTATATGTGAAAAAAGGAGCAGAAGCGTCAGAAGATGAATTTCGTAAAAATATAACAAAGGTTATTGATGAATTGAAGAATATTTATCCTGTCTCACTTAAAGATGCATATGATGGTATGCTGGAAATTGAAATATCACCAAGTATGGATGATGGACATGAAGCTCATTTTTCTAAGGTTGCAGAGAAGTACTTTAATTTTTTGATCACACGTGAAATGCCAGAATGGGAAGTTCCTAACATGTTGGTTAAATATTATATAACAACAACAGCTCTAGAGCTTGCCAGAAAGGAAACACCAATATTCTAATCATAAAGTAAAAGAAGACTAACATTAAAAAAATAAATCCATATAATGAAAACACAAAATTTATCTCGTAGAGATTTTCTTAAAAATATGGGCGTAATTGGAGGCGGAGGACTTATGTTATCTTCTCTGCCTATACTTCATGCATATGCTCAGCAGAAAAATGAGGATGCGAAAGGAGGTAAAGCTCGCCTTGCAATTATAGGGACAGGTTCGAGAGGTATGTATCATATCAATCATTTATTGAAGATACCCCATGCCGAAATAGTTGCCATATGCGATATTTATCAACCCCATTTGGATAATGCGGCAAAATTGTGCCCTAAAGCCAAGCAATATAAAGATTATAGGGAAGCCATTGCGGCATCGGATGTAGATGGGATTTTGATTTCTACACCATTGCATCAGCATGCTCCAATTTCGATTGCAGGGCTTAAAGCTGGTAAGCATGTGTTTTGTGAAAAATCGATGGCACGTACATTGGACGAATGTAAAGAGATGTATGAAGTATATAAGGAAACAGGGAAAGTTCTTTATATAGGGATGCAACGTCTTTTCGATCCTAAATATTTGAAAGCTATAGAACTTATACAGAATGGTACTATTGGTGAGATTGTAGGGCTTCGTAATTTTTGGTATCGAAATAATGATTGGCGCAGACCTGTACCGGAACCATCGTTGGAAAGACAGATCAATTGGCGTTTATACAAAGAATATTCCGGAGGTTTAATGACAGAACTTGCTTCTCACCAACTACAAATGGGAACATGGGTCAACAAGTCTCTCCCTGATTATATTACAGGTTTTGGAGACATTATTTATTGGAATGATGGGCGTGAGGTGTACGATAGTGTTAGTGTTATCTACCATTATGCAAATGGTTTGCGTATGACTTTCGAATCTATTATCTCAAATAAGCATTATGGAATGGATGAGCAAGTGTTGGGACATAAAGGTACTCTTGAGTTGGCTCAAGGTCTATTATACATGGAAAATCCTAAACCTGCGCCGGGTATACAACAATTGATAAATCAAATTGAACATAAAATTTTTGATAATATTTCCTTTGCCGGTCCTAGTTGGGTACCCGAAACAGCGTCAGCTACCAAAGGCGAGCCTATATTAGCAAATATCCAAACTCATGATGGGTCGAATACAACAGGAGCAGCAGTCGATGATGGTTCCATGGCTCTTGTTTCTGCTTATTGCTCATCTGTCATTACAGGCGAGCCTATGCCGATATTGGTAGAAGAAGCATATTATGCATCAGTTCTGGCTTTATTAGGAAATAAAGCAATGGAAGAACGGACTGTTCTTGAGTTTCCTAAAGAATATATAATACCTTATTTATAAAATAATAAATAGGTCTGTGACCTTAATATACATAGATATGAAAGATATTAAAATAACAGCAAAAAGGCAAAAGACAGAATTAATGATATGGGGAGGTTGTTTCCTGTTTGCTTTTTTATTGAATATATTCTCCATTATTCTATTCGATACTGAATGGAAAGAACTCTATACACAGTTGCTATGGGTGTTTAGTCTCAGTATAGGATTCTATTTTTTAGCTCTGTTTTTTCGTTTATTATATTGGCTGATTAGAAATGTGATTCGTAAAAAAACAAGTAAGAAATGAAACAATTATTATTCATATTTTTAGCACTCAATTTCCAGTTTAGTGTGTTATATGCAGGAGTATTCAAAAAATCGGAGAACGAGCTTAAGCAAGTTCAGGTTAAGCCGGAAGACTTTGAGGGTGCAAATATATCAGAGAAAATATCTAACGCTCTTAATTTCTTAAAAGAATGTAATGGTGGTGATATTCTGTTCAAAGATACACCTGTCTATCTTATATCAGAAGCTATTTCTTTGCCATCCAATACAAGAATGCTTATTGATGGATGCAAAATAAAGTTAGATGATCATATTTTTGATAATATTATCCGTTCCGGAAATTTAGACATTGACAAAGAGAATCCAAATAGCTATGTCAAACAATTGCTTCCGGCAAAAAATATCAAAGTTATAGGGCTGAATGGGGCAATCATTGAGGGTGCCGAAAATTTCTACGAAGGAGTAAATCCCAAAACTGGTGTTAAAGAAAAGTGGTTAGGTGATTTTTGGGGATGGAGAAATTTTACAATATTATTTTCATTTGTAGATGGTTTTGAAATATCTGGATTGACAGTACAAAAAACACATAGCTGGGGTATTGTATTGACTAATGGCTGTAAAAACGGCCATGTTAATAATATAGATTTACATACTACGGTCAAAAATGGTGATGGTATTAGTATTATTCAAGGAGGTTCGAATGTCGTGATTGAAAATATAACGGGCGAGACTTCGGACGACACCATTATACTCGCAGCTTTCGACGAGTCTAGATGGAGTAATAATAAATATGTATTTCCTTTATTACCCGTCAGGTATTCGGACTATTCATATGGAGGGGATATATACGATATAACATGTCGTAATATAGAAACTTCAGGAATACACCATGTGATGATTCTTCTTCCTTCACAGCCTAAGATATATAACATTTATTGCTCTAATATAACAGATGGACCAAAAGGAGGGAAACGGAAAGTTGTGCGTATTTATGGAAATGGGCAGTACGGCACGGGTTTCAAGCCTGGAAATATGTATAATATTTATATGAATGATATTCGTTCTTATAAGGCAGATATAGCATTGGAGTTTCTTGCACCTGTATATAATTCACATTTTAATAAGATAATACAATTCAATCCAAAAGGTATAGATGTTCAACCCGACCTACAGAATGTGAATGTAAAAATAACTAACTCTATAAAACAGAAATAAGATCTACCTAACGATTTTGAATTTCCACTCTGAGTGAAGTTTTTCGGGTTGTTATATCCAATAACTCGGCTATATCTTAAAAATGATAGCTTATGAATAGTTCTAAAAGTAATGTACAATACTTTGTTATTTTTTCTATATATATGCTTTTGCCGATATTTACTATATCTGCACAAAATAATATTTCTTCACAAACCTTAAATAGTACTTATAGTATTACTTTAAATATAGATAAAGCAAAAATAAATAATAGAACTACAGAGATAATATACAAGACTGTACCACAGGATGTAAAGTTCATAAAGCTAAGAAAAGAGATTATAGAAAGAGTTAGTGATGATTCTGAAGATGATCCGGATATTGTATACCACATAAAGGTGCCTGTGTCCGGTAAGTACCGGATATTTACTCATGTAGAGAGAGATGAAGATATAAAACCTGGCGCAAAGGTAGAGACTCGGTTTGCTAAACTTCAAATAGATAATCAGCGTATAACCAGACGAATAGTTTCTGATCTGTATGAGTATTCATATCATGATTTAGGCCTGTTCGATTTACGCAAGGAGCAAGATCTTAAAATATGGTTACCAAAAGCTATATCTTTTGAGTCGATAAAAATAGAGCAGTATGTAGCAGAGCGTGTACCGGATGGAGTAGTGAACTACATTCCTGCGATCGTTCCACCTATAGAAAGACCACGTTTGTGGGTAAATAAGGATAATCTATCTGTGGTGAAAGAACGATTAACGAAGGGGGAAAATCTTTTGGTATGGCAGAAAGTCCAGGATAAAGCCAAGGAACCTTTTCCCTTTAAATTTGATATAAGGAAAGAAATTTTTCATAATGATGGGCTGGAAGATGCTGTTGTGATAAAAGCATTCTACTATCTCATAACCAAGGATCGTACTATTGGAGCTGAAGCTGTTCGACTAATCGTAGATTATTTATCAGTACTTGAGTTTGGAAATGTTAGGAGTGGGGATATAACAAGAGAAATAGGAAAAGCTATATATACGGCAGCACTCACCTATGATTGGTGTTATGATATTCTAAAAGATAAAGATAGGCAATATATTTATAGTAAGATGATGAATCTTGCTTCCTATATGGAAATAGGATGGCCTCCGTTTAAAGAAAGCGTTGTCAGTGGTCATGCTTCCGAAGCCCAAGTGAATAGAGACTTATTTGCTATGAGTATTGCTGTTTATGATGAAGATCCGGAGCCTTACCGCTATATATCTTATCTTATACTTGAAGATTTATTACCAATGAAGGCGTTTGAGTATCAATCGCAACGACATAGTCAGGGATTCGATTACGGAGCATACAGACATGGGTGGGCAATGCATGCAGTATGGATGTTTTATCGGATGGCCGGGTATCGTATATTTGATGAAAATATAACGAATCTAAGAAACTATTGGTTGTATATGCGTCTTCCAAATGGATTAAGACTATCTGATGGAGATGGATTTGCTAAACCTCATAAAGCATATTCTGAAACCATATTATTGGATTACGCTTATTCGAATGATCCAATATTAAAAGCTGAGTTTGAACGTCGTGGAGGATTAGACAGAATAAAGGAAAATCCAATTCTTTTTTTGCTGTTGAATGATCCTGATCTAAAACCTGACCCAGATTTAAATTCTCTCCCTTTATCAACAGACTTTGGCCCGGTTGTAGGAGGCATGATTGCCAGAACAGGTTGGAATATGGATGAAGACAGTAATGACGTTATTGCTGAAATAAAAGGAGGTGGATATCATTTTGGAAATCATCAGCATTGCGATGCCGGTGCTATTCAGCTCTATTATCATGGACAGCAGATCTGTGATCTGGGTATATACTATTATTACGGTTCTCCGTATGATTTCAACTTTAATAAAAGATCTGTATCGCACAGTATGATGCTGGTTAAGGATCCTGATGAAAAGTTGGAACCCAGAACAAAAATTAATGATGGTGGTACCCGATTTAATCAAAAGACACCCAAGACACCTCTAGAGGTACAAACCAATCCTTGGTTCGATAATGGAACTGTGCTCTCAGCAGATTTCGAAGCCCAGACCTTAAAGCCTTCTTATAGTTATTTCAAAGTAGATCTAACAGCCGCTTATTCGAGTAAGATCAGTAATTATACCCGTAGTTTTTGTTTCCTCAATTTGAGTAGAGTTGATGTGCCTGCTGCAATTATATTAGCAGATGATCTGATTGCATCGAAACATGATATTGAAAAGTATTGGAAAATAAACACATTCAATAAACCCATGCCTTCAGACTCAAATATTATCTTGCACAATCGCGTAAATAATATTGTAGGTAAAACATATGTAAACATGTTACTGCCATCATTTGGCGATCTTAATATGGAGATTTCCAGCCTTAGAGACTCAAGTAGTGTATTGGGGCCTCAGTATCAGGTCAGATCCGGATTGCCGGAGGCAAATGGATACCAGATTATTGCGTATCCGAAAAAGAAGGCTAAGCATAATCGTTTTTTGACTGTATTTCAAATGGCGTCAGACGGTACAAATCCCTTGCCTGTTGATTTTAGAAAAGATGATAACAAATATATTCTTTCTATAGAAGATCGTATCGTTTGTATGAGTGCAGGTTATGAACAGATTCAAGGCCAATTTACTCTTAGTGTAGAACAAGATGCCACATTTCGGATTTTACTTACAGATTTGAAACCCGGGTTTTGGAATATTTATGATAAAGAAAGAAGAACCTATTCTAATTTTAAGGTAGAGCCTAATAAAAATACAATTTTCTTTCATGGTCGGAAAGGAGACTATTTGATTTCTCCAGGAAGAACCTATGAGCTAAATAAGTGATTTAGTTTGTGTATCGCTTAATATAATATTATATGATCTGAATCTGGTGTGGTTTTGAATCTTAGCTACTAATATACCTCTTACCTAATGTTTTATTAAAAGATCCAGATTAAATCAGAATGACGTAAAATGAGGATTCTTTAGCTTGAATGTATCCCTGAATAGGTATATAAATAGATATTTTTGTTTATAGAGCATAAGAAGAGGTGTATTTAGTTTAGAATCTTTGAGTTATGGTATTCATAGATGTGCAGTTCGATATTAATGTGAGCATTAAAGGCATAATATAAAAGTGTTACCATTAAGGATTTGTCAGCTCACATTAATATTATTTATTAATCTTATTTATCGGATAATACTATAAATTCTAATATTATGGATAGAATATAACAAAGGTGATTAAAATAGATGAAGGATTGTAAAATCATATTTGAAATGTGATTAGCTAGGTAAGTAGGACAATATATAATTATTGTAAAACATCATTAAAGTCTTAAAATCTAACGTGTAATTATAAAATCTAATAAAATGAAAAACTGCGAGAAGCTTATTTTATGGGCATTTATTTGCTCTGTAATGTTGATGCTATCGAATATTGATGTATATGCATACACTCATCCTGAGGTAGCAAAAGGCAGCGAGATCGGAGTCCTTGCATCAGTTCCGACACAGCAGAAAAAAATACAAGGTAGTGTTAAAGATGGGGCTGGAGAGCCTCTGGTAGGAGCAAGCGTTACTATAAAAGGGACGACAAATGCGACGATGACGGATATTGATGGTAAATTTTCTTTAACAGTAAATCCCGGTTCTGTGATAGTTGTCACATATATCGGGTATCATACTAAAGAAGTTACTATCGATTCAAAAAATGATTACGATATTGAATTAGTAGAGGATTCTCATATAATGGATGATGTTATTGTTGTCGGTTACGGGACAATGAAAAAGCAGAATCTTACCGGTGCCGTATCGGCAGTTAAGTTCGATGAAGCTTTATCGAGTCGTCCTACGATGAATCTATCTTCTGCGCTGACAGGATTGAGTGCAGGATTGAATATCTCCCAGTTATCGGGAACACCCGGTGCAGAAGATGTTAATATTCTGGTGAGAGGTAGAGGTACGATGAACGATGCTTCGCCATTGGTTATTATTGATGGTGTGCCGGGGGCATTGAATGATGTGAATCCGAACGATGTAGAAAGTGTATCCGTTCTAAAAGATGCAGCATCTTCAGCTATTTATGGTTCCAGAGCAGCCAATGGAGTAATATTAGTCACTACCAAAAGAGGAAATGAAGGTAAGGTCAACGTTACTTACAGTGGGTATGTAGGTTGGCAAAAGGCAGCAAAAAAAGTTGACTTTATAAATGATATGGCAACTCATATGGAGTTGGTCAATGAATCGGAAGGCCGTGAAAAATACCCGGTTAGTCTGATTGAACAATGGAGAACTGAATCTGCGGCAGGCAATCCTCTTTATCCGAGTACCGATTGGTATGATGAGATGCTTAACACATCGGTAATGACAGAACATAATCTGACAGTAAGAGGTGGTGGCAAAAATACGAATTTTTCAATGTCTCTCGGCTATCTTGATAATAAAGGTATCATAGATAATTCAGGTTATAAGAAATACACTTTCCGTATCAATGTTGATTCGAAAGTAACCAATTGGCTTGATATGGGAGGAAATGTTTATGGCTCTTGGTCCGATAGGGATCCCATTAATGTAACTAGCTTTTATGATAATATCAGAAATACTACACCGGGAGTTATTCCTCAATATGAGGACGGACGTTATGGAGGTACAATGTTTGAAAACTTTCCACGTGTAGGAAATCCCAGAGCATATATTGATAATATAAGAGGTAACTATGAAAGACAGAAACTGGGATTGAAGGCTTATACAAAAGTTAAATTTTTGAAGTATCTGGAGTGGGAAAATAGTTTTGGATTCAATTATGATAACAGAAATAACTGGGAATATACAAGGCCATACTCGTTATGGAATTTCCAAACGGGCTATGAATATCAGGCTAGTTCTAATATAGATAAGCTTTTCAATGGTACACGTAGAGATTATACAACTGTATTGAATTCACTCTTACGTTTCAATTATTCTTTGAATAAAGAACACAATTTCGCAGTAATGCTTGGTTTCGATCAGCAATACAATCGCATGGATAAGTTTGATGCGAGAAAAGGTGATATACTAGGAGATGATGCTATCTATATTATGGATGCTGGTGTTGAGAATGAGGCTATTACAGGATCCGGAACTGATGATGCTCTCAGGTCATATTTTGGACGTATCAATTACGATTATAAAGGCAAATATTTAGTGGAGGTTAATGCCCGTTATGATGGATCTTCGAGATTCCACAAAGATAATAGATGGGGGTTCTTTCCTTCATTCTCAGGAGGATGGAGATTGACAGAAGAATCATTTGCTCAACCGTTAAAGAATATTTTCGACGACGTGAAGATAAGAGGTTCATGGGGTAAACTGGGAAATAACAGGATTGGTGATTATGGCTACCAAGTGGTATACGGTTCTCTTCTTTATCCTTTTGGAGGCCAACTTCAGCAAGGTGTAGCTCCGAAAGAACTAGCTAATAGCAAGATTAAATGGGAAACTACCACTATGACTAATATTGGATTGGATTTGGTGCTATTGAAGAACAGATTATCATTTAGTGCCGAGTATTATAACAAAAATACAACTGATTTATTAACAACAATTCCAATTCCACTGGTATTTGGAAATTTTACTCCACCTTGGCAAAATATAGCTGAGATGTCAAATAAAGGTATGGAATTCCAACTTACTTATCATGGAAATGTAGGCAAAGATTTCACTTATAGTGTTAGTGGAAATTTATCAACAATCAGCAATGAAGTAACAAAATATAATGGAGATAAATCAATCAGCGGAGCTACTATAACACAAGAGGGCAAGCCTTATCAGAGTTTCTATGTACTCGAGTTTGATCGAATCATACAAGATCAGGCCGAAATAGATCAGTTAATCGCCGATGGTTACAAGTTTGGAACCAGCATAGGGGGCACACCTAAGCCCGGAGATATGCTTTATAAGGATACGGACGGAAATAAAACTTTCGATCTTGACGACCGCGTAATCAAAGATTATTCTTCATTACCTAAAATGACTTATGGAATTAATCTTAGCGCAGCATATAAAGGTATCGATCTTAATATAGTTGGGCAAGGAGTCAGTGGTGCCAGAGGATATTGGGGTAATGACGGATTTAATACATTCAATATAAATGAAGGCTTTCTTCAAAGGGCAGAAGTTTTAAATCGATGGACTCCGGAAAATAAGTCTACCGAATATCCACGTCTACTTACATCGGGATCAGCGCTTAATACAGCAAATAGTGATTATTGGTTATACAATACATCTTACTTTAGAATAAAGTCGATACAGATGGGATATACTTTGCCTAAAAAGTTAAGTTCTAAGTTTATGGTTGAAAGATTGAGAGTATATACAAACCTTGAAAATTATTTCACGTTCACGAGCTTCGATGGTTATAATCCTGAAAATTCTAGCATGGCGTATCCTTTGATGAAGCAATGGGTTATTGGTTTAAATGTAACATTTTAAATAAAAGAGACATGAAAAACAAAATAATATTAATCTTACTCTCTGTATGTCTTCTATCTTCTTGTAGCGATTTTCTTGACAGAAATTCATTAGTAGGGTTGTCAGAAGGAGATTACTGGAAATCACAGGAAGATGCGATACAGGGTATAAATCCACTATATCATGCTAACCGTGAGTTTGTCAATAGTATAGTGATATATGGTATGATGGATGATTTTACAGATATTGCCTATCAGTCGTGGGCTACAGGTTTGACTACTGGTGTGAATCCGACAAATGCCGGAATCTATTCTACTTCCTGGGGTATATTCTATAAAGGTATTTACAGAGCAAATACAGCTTTAAAATACATTCCGAATATATCGATGGATGCGACAATGAAAAATCGTTGTCTGGGCGAAGCAAAATTTTTTAGAGGGTATTTCTATTTCAAGCTATGGGACTATTTCGGAGGTGTTCCTATATATGATTACCCAATGAATATTGATGAAGGGTATAAGGCCCGTAATACAGAAGATGAGGTTTATAAGTTCATTATACAGGATCTGACAGATGCTATTTCTCTTTTACCCGAAAGTTACAGCCAAGTAGATAAAGGACGTGCTACTAAATGGGCAGCTTTAGCAATGAGAGGTAAAGCTCATTTGTGGGCAAAACAATATGATAAAGCTGCTGCAGACTTTAAGGAAATAATGGAAAAAAGCGACAGAAAACTTCTTAACGATTATCATACTTTGTTTAGAGTGGCGGGAAATAATAACAGCGAAGTAATCTTTGATGTTCAATACGTTGCCGAATCTGGTCATGGTATAGCTACGGATCTTAATTATGGCAATCAATCGGGGATAACGAAAGGTTCGCAGCGAACTCGCCCTACACCTGAACTGGTTAACTCATATGAAATGATAGATGGAACACCTTTTGATTTTAATAATTACAAAAATGCAAATGGAGAGACATTCAATCCTAATCGTGTAACAGATTGGAACGATGATGCTTCTGTCAGAAAATTATTTGAAAACAGAGATCCTCGCTTACATGCAGGAATTATAGTGCCTTGGTCCGAATTCGTCGGAAAAACAGGTGTGTCGTTGCTTTACAGATTTCCTGTAGATAAGGTTACTCCAAATACATATGTACCGGTATGGGAAAATGGAAGTTATGCTTGGCGAAAATTTGTTGAGACAGGGTCTGCATACTCGTTGGCTTCCAATATGCCTCAGAACTTTCCTCTTATCCGTTTGGCCGATGTGATGTTGATGTATGCCGAAGCTCAAAATGAGGCTCTTTCAGCTCCGGATAAGTCTGTTTACGATGCAGTAGATGGTGTCAGAGCCAGAGTGGGGATGCCAGGTCTTCCTTCGGGCTTGAGTAAGGATCAGATGCGTGAAAAGATTTATCATGAAAGAATGGTGGAACTTTGCGGCGAAGGGCAGAGGTATTCAGATATTCGTAGATGGAAAATTGCTAAAAAAGTAGTAGATGGCGTGTGGATGACCGAATTTACCGGAGTTAAGATTCGCCAAAGAGGATTCCCGGATCATTATTATCTGTGGCCGATACCACAGGCCGAAATGGATTTGAATCCAAATCTTATACAAAATCCCGGATGGAATTAATATATGAGCGACGTGTTTAATTATCATGATTAGGATGCCTGAATAAGGTAGGTGGGAAGTAATGAAGGGGGAAATGATAGATTATAATCACATTTTCTCTTTCATTTCTTCTTTTTGAAGTTTTAATAAATCGACGACTTTAAAGTTAGAAGTTATCAGTATTTTTGTTTCATAAGATTATTAAATATGTCAAATTCTTATACAGACTATTATGAGTCCTCAAATTTGTTCCATGGAGTTTTAACGCAGATAATGGGAACTAGATTAGATGCATTGATTGTGAATCCGAATAAGAATGTATCAATGCAATGTTGGCTGGATATTGAAGCTGAAGTTTCTCGGCTGTCCAAGTTGTTCAATAAATTTGATGAAAATAGTGAATTATATACTATTAATAAACAAGCGGCTCATTCCCCTCTTTTTGTAAGTGACGAGCTATGGTCTGTATTTATTGATTGCAAACGATATCATAGCATGACTTTAGGCTATTTTGATATAAGTTTAAGTAATTATACTAAAGTCTCTCTAGATAGTGTAAAACAAACTGTTTTTTTTCAGGATGAGGGGATTCAACTCGATTTAGGGGCCTTTGGGAAAGGCTATGCATTGGAGAGAATACGGAATATTTTGTTGTTGAATAAGATTAATTGTGCATTGATTAATTTTGGAAATAGTTCGGTGTTAGCACTGGGTTCTCATCCCTTTGGTGATAGCTGGCCTATAGGGATAGAGGATCCGTATAATCCGCAAAATACACTTGGTGTAGTTGAGCTAAAAGATAGTACATTGTCAACTTCCGGTAATATGCCTAGCCATACAAAACATATCTTAGATCCACATACAGGTGTTTATAGTGAAGTAAGGAAAATTGTCTCTGTGAAGGCTTCCAATGCCGTAGATGCAGAAGTTCTGTCGACATCTTTAATGATAGCTCCTGAAGATACCATCACTGCAATTACTTCTTCTTTTGTAGTAGATGAATATTTATTATTTAATCTTTGATAGCTAAATCTTTATTTTTCCAACTTTATTATTTAGATATAGAGGAGATATACTTGTTTTGTAAGTATTTGTTTCTTAATTGTATCTGTAAAAATGAACAGTTCTTATAAGCAAATATGTATTGATTTTTTATTTCAAAATATCCTTTTGTTTCAGAGAAAAATGATAAAATAGTGATGTTTTTCTTTGTCTGTCTGGAAAAGATTATTAACTTTGCACCCGAATTAATCATTCTTCCTTAGCTCAGTTGGTTAGAGCATCTGACTGTTAATCAGAGGGTCCTTGGTTCAAGTCCAAGAGGAAGAGCAAAAGCCTAAGTTTTTCTTAGGCTTTTTTTATTTTAGTACTTTATCTTACCACATGGAAATTCTTATTGAACCTACTACTATAGCCCAATCAAATATTTCAGATAGGGGAAGGTCATATGGATCATAACCGTTTTTCTTATTGAAAGAAACACATTTGATACATCCATCTTTCTCAGATGGCATTATCTTTTTTATGATATATCCTTCAGCGGTGGAAAGAACATAAACTTCTCCCCAGCGAATATAAGAGCGGTTCTTCCAAAAACGGCATACTACTATATCCTGATCTTCTATACTCTTTTGAGGATTTTCTTCTTTGATCATGCTATCTCCATGAGCACGAAGTGTAAAATCGTAATCACTAATAAATGGAATTGGTATTTCGATATAATTTCCGGCTTCAATTGCTTTGCTGAAACTGTCAGCAATAGGGAATGTAGTATGAATAAATGGTTTGGTGGTGTAGGGGCATGAATTTCCCAATTGAACAATATTTTCTTTTATTGTATCATTTTTTTCTTCGAGAATATGTGTAGTAGCAGTTGATAGCATGTTGCCATTACCTGTCATTAACCATTCTATATTTATGTGCTCAATAGAGTTTATTATTTTGTTGGTAATATCAAATGAAGGGTTGCTTTGACGTTTTCCTACAATGTTTTCT